>JALVXQ010000145.1 GCA_027038255.1 Sulfurimonas sp.
CAATGGATGATGATACTGCGTTTGGTTTTGTTGGTCAGTATAAACCGATGAACGATATGCTTGATTTTGAACATCCAGTTACACATGGTGTTCAGACTGAAGAAGATTGGCACTTTGAGCATAAAGCACGTCAACATAATGATATGATGACAATCGTTCCGGGTAAAATCGATGAAGCATTCGCAGCATTTGAAAAACTGACAGGACGTAAATATAACCAAATAGAGAAGTATGATATGGATGATGCTGATGTAGCAGTTGTCTGTATGGGGACTTCGGTAGAAACTGCTCGTGAAGTTGCTCTTGAAATGAGAGAAAAAGGGATTAAAGCGGGTGTTGTAGGTATTCGTGTACTGAGACCTTTTCCTTTTATGGCAATGGCAGATGCATTAAAAGATATCAAAGCAGTTGCTGCACTTGATCGTTCAGCTCCTGGTGGAACTGCCGGTGCACTTTTTAATGAAATTGCTGGTTGTCTATTTAACACAGATTCTAAAATGCTTCTTTCTGGATACATTTATGGTCTTGGTGGTCGTGACTTGACAAAAAAACATTTAGTTGATCTTTATACTGAGCTTCAAGCAAATGCTGATGCTGGTAAAGTACTTACACAACAACAACAGTTTATCGGTGTTCGTGGACCGAAACTAGCTTATTTATAGGAAATTAGTATGAGTGAAATGAAAAAAATTAAAAACTTAAAAGAGTTTTCAACATCAGCAGATAGATTTGAAGGTGCAAACCTTCTTTGTCCTGGTTGTGCTCACTCTATCATTGTCCGTGAAGTATTAAATGCTACGAATGATGATTTAGTTCTTGCAGCTTCTACGGGATGTCTTGAAGTGTGTACAGCTGTTTATCCATATACATCTTGGGATGCTTCTTGGATTCACATCGGTTTTGAGAATGGCTCGACAGCAGTTGCAGGTGCTGAAGCAATGTATAAAGCACTCAAAACAAAAGGCCGTCTCAAGCAGCCAGATCGTAACCCTAAGTTTGTTGCCTTTGGTGGTGATGGTGCATCGTATGACATCGGTTTTCAGTGGATTTCCGGATGTATGGAAAGAAACCATGATATGATGTATGTTGTACTTGACAATGAAGTCTATGCAAATACAGGTGGGCAGCGTTCATCTTCTACACCAATTGGTGCAAGTGCTACGACAACGCCGGCAGGTTCAATCTCTTATGGTGAGACAAGAAACAAAAAAGATATGATGGGAATCATGGCTGCACATAACATTCCATATGCGGCACAGGTTGCTCCAAACAAATGGAAAGATATGGTGAAAAAAATCCAAAAAGGTTTTGCAACTGAGGGTGCAGTATTTATCAATGCTGTTTCTCCATGTACTACTGAGTGGAAATTCGATCCTAAAGATACTATGCACTTAACGGATTTATCAACGGATTCATTAGTATTTCCACTCTATGAGATTATTGACGGGCATGAGTTAAACATAACTTACAGACCTAAAAATGTTGTGCCGGTTGAGGAATACCTTGCAGCACAGGGACGTTTTAGACACCTCTTTAAAGATCAGTATAAGTACTTGATCAAAGAGTGGCAAGAGCGTGTAGACGCAAACTGGGCGTATCTAAATCGTAGAGAAGAAGCTAGAGTTTAATCTTCGCGAAGTTCTAGCTTCAGTACCCCAAGGGCATTTGTCCCTTCGGTCGGGCACAATCTTGCACAAAAATCCGACTCTCGGTGTACTATAGTACACTATCGGTCGGATGTTTTGCACAATCTTCACTAAATCTAAAACTTTTTTATTTCTGTATTTTCTTCTTTCTTCTACTATTCTAACTTTTATTAATTTATAATAATTATATCTTTTTGATATATTAAGCCATTCCTAGGTACATTTCCGATACAATATACAATATACAATATAAGAGTAATAATGAAATTATTTTTCCTATTTATAATGACTTTTTCTACATTGTTATCTGCGTACGATATTGATCAGATGCTTGATTTGTACCGTAAAGACAGTGACCTTTCCAACAAAACCAAAAATGAATCCTTAGGGCACTTAACGGTCTATACCCGTGATGATATCGAGAGAATGCAGGCGCATAACTTGGGAGAGTTACTCAACTCTCTGAGATCTTTTCGTTATGATGAGAATCTTTTTGGTATGCCGGATGTTTTACATACAGATCCATCTTTGTATGGAAGTGATGTGGTAAAGATCTTCATTAATGACCATGAAATCACATCTTCTTTTACAGGAAGTGGGCTATTTATATATGGTAATATTGACTTGGGATTTGTTGACCATGTTGAAGTATATGAAGGGAGTACAGCTACATATGTAAACTCTGAGCCTTCAATTATTACCGTAAAACTTTATTCTAAAGATCCACAGAGAGAACGGGGAACTCATATTCAGGCATATAGCGGTTCAAGAGGAACAAATAATGAAAATATTTCATACTCTTCTGCTTCCAAAGATTTAAAATATTATGTTTATGCAAGTCACAGTGATATAGATAGGACAAATTATACGCATGATGGTTATAATCTTTCAAGGGATTATAAAAATAGCCATGCGCTGATGACAGTTGATTATAAAAAGATTAAAGTGGGTGCTGAATACATTGACCATAAGATGGATCCATTCTTGTCACTTAGTATGTTTGCAACACCTAAAGATGGTGATATAAGTTATAAGCTTAAAAGAGTAAGTGCGACAACGACCTTTTTACAAGATGATTCTTTAAAACTTTCTCTCTCATTCATAAGAATCAATGAAAATTTAAATTTGTATATGGATGGAACACGCTGGACGACAAACTATTTAGACCTTTTTTTACCACAAGATAGCTTAGTCTCTGAGAGTATAGATGATGTTTACAATGTAAAACTTGAAAAAAAGCTTGCCTACAAAGCAAATCATTTTATTGTTGGTTCTGAGTATGTTAAAAAGTCAATGCATGACACAACAATATACAATAACGGAGTGTTGGATACAACACCAACCTTAATAGATAATTCTATTCTCTCTTTTTATCTACAGGATGATTATGCTTTGAGCGCAAATCAAATAGTGACTGCCTCTGTGAAACACAATATTTATCACAATAAATCAGAGATAACACAGCGTAACTTTGAGACATTACAGGCGCGTTTGGGGTATATAGCTACTTCAAAAAGCAGTAGTTTCAAAGCATTTGCATCTCAAATGCAGATGCCGACAGAGCAGTATGTACTGGCAGCCGTTCCCAATGCGGAAATAGAAGTGCTACGTATAAGAGATGTTTCGGCTGAATATAGTAAGAAGATTGAGAATCATACAATAGGCACATGTTTAGAGTATATTCAAAATGAAAATTCTCAAATAATGATTGCGCAGGGTGCTGCAAAATATTATAATAATTACAGTGCAAGTGTGAAGTATGATTATAAATTCGATCCTTTTAATAATCTCAAATCAATGGCGTATATCAATAAATACATTAACCCCATAACGCTTGAAACAGAGAGAGTAAATGGTGCTTTTGTACGGCTTCTTAATACGTGGAGACGATTTGATATTTATAATGAAGCTGATTATTATCGGCTGAAGAAATCACCAATTAATGGCATTAATTATAACATTGGTATTCGTTATAAGGCAACAAATGCACTTATTTTCTCTGTAAAAGGGACAAATGTATTTAACAGTGCTGCAAAAAGTAAGTATAGTTATGTGCAAATGAATGGTTATGTTCTTGAAGAAAAATCACTCTATATCTCTCCAATCGACAGAACTTTTACAGTCGGAATGGAGTATAGCTTTTGAAAATAGTTACTCTTTTGTTACTCTTAATCCTATCTAACAACATATCCGCTTCGGACTCCCATTGGGAAGCATTGATTTTAGAAAAAATGTTGGCGAGTATGACAGATAAAAAAGAGATAACAATTTATTTTCAAGATACATATTTAGAGAAGATATACCAAGATATGGATAGAGTTCACAGAACAGATGATTGCGAAAAGGCAGATTTTGTCCTTGCTCATGAGGGAGTAAAAAAATCATGTAAAAAGCCGGAAATTATTTTTAACTATGATGAATTTAAAGATAATCCCGATGCAGTTGGTGTTTTTTTCTGGCAAAAAGGGCGTCCGACAATTCGATTTTCATCTAAACGTCTACAGCAGTTTGGATTACAAGTAAAAGGGGAGTTGTCGAAATTTGTCTCATCAAAAAACTAATGCTTTAGTGAATAAAAAACTAATTCAACTGATTGTTTTAGTTCTTATTATCATATCTGTCTCATTTGTCTCTTACACAGAGTATAAAAATACTTTAAAAGAGACAACAAATAAACTCAATGAGAAGATAATTAATTTTCACTTTGAGACTTTTGCAGCGCTTTCAAAGATATACTTAAAAGATACACAGAATCACTTTGTGCAAAAAGTAGAAAAAAACAGAGAATTACGTAACAACTTTGAAGATATGCTGCGATTGATTAAGATATCGACTATACAAAATCTCTTTGTTATTACTAGAGACAGCGATAAAAACTACTCTTTTTTATTGGACAGCGACACGAACTCTACAACACGGTCAAATATGTCAGAGCCATTTAATCCTCTTGGTGACTTTTGGGACAAGTGCTATGATCTGAAAAAGCCTCAGGTTTTTCATCATAAAAAGAGTAAAGATTTATGGATCACTATAGCATACCCTATAGTCCAAAACAATCATACTGTTGCATTGATAGGTGCAGACATCTCACATAATTTAGATGTAAACATACAAACAAAACTACAAAACTTCAGTAGTTTCTTTTTATGGATGCTTTTTCTGAGTGCTCTGTGGTTTATAATTTTGTATCTTGCAACACTTTATTTTAGAAAAAAGGTTTATGAAGGTTACAGTGATCCTTTAACAGAGGTCTACAACAGAAAGTATCTGTATGAGATTCTTATGAAAAAACTCTCACGGGAGTATCAGCTTTTTATGGTTGATATTGACTTTTTCAAAAAAGTGAATGATACATATGGACATGATGCCGGTGATGCTATACTGCAAAAAGTTTCTCAACGACTCAACAATTTGATGCGCGATGAAGACTCTTTGATTCGTTATGGAGGAGAAGAGTTTTTAATATATACAACGCAATTAAATCCAAAACAGTGTAGTGAGTTTGCAAATCGTCTGAGAGAAAATGTAAGAGAAAAACCTATTGTTTATAAAGATATAGAGTGTGAAATTACCGTTTCTATTGGCTGTAATCCATATGGAACTAAAAATAAATCATTTACTGAAATACTTAAAAAAGCGGATGAAGCATTATATTTGGCAAAAGTCTCTGGAAGAGATTGTGTAAAAGTAGCGAAGTAAGCTAACTTTTTTCTTTCAATCTTATTAAATCAAAATTTGATAAAATACAGCTAATACATTAGAAATAAAATTAAGGATATTTACTTATGCCATTACTAGACTCATTTACAGTTGACCATACAATTATGCCTGCTCCGGCAGTTCGTCGTGCGAAGGGAATGAAATCTCCATGTGGTGATGATATCACCGTTTTTGATTTGCGTTTTTACAAACCAAACAAAGATAAGATGGATGGACGTGGAATCCACACTTTAGAGCATCTTTTTGCCGGCTTTATGCGAGAGCACCTAAACTCTAAAAAGGTTGAGATCATTGACATCTCTCCTATGGGTTGTCGAACAGGTTTTTATATGTCAGTTCTTGGGACGCCATCTGAGAAAAAAGTGGCAAAAGCATGGAAGCAATCTATGCAAGATGTACTGAAAGTCAAAAGCAAAAAAGATATTCCAGAGCTGAATGTTTACCAGTGTGGAACATATAAAATGCACTCCCTTAAAAATGCTAAAAAAATCGCTTCAGATATTCTCAGCCATACAATAGGTGTGATGGACAATGAAAAGATAAAACTCTCTAAGAAAAAATTAAAAGAGATAAACGGTTAATGCTGCTTGTTGTACCAATGGACTCTACAGATGTCCAAGAAGCAAAGATTACATCGGTCTTAGAGGCTAAAACATGGGCAGAGTTACGCATAGAAGAGGGAGAACTTGTAGAAGTTCTTCACGCAGATGCCTATGATGCTTTTGAGGCATGGCCGGAAGCTGTTGTTGTCAGTAATGATGGTGAGCCCGTCATGGATTTCATAAATATGTCTATGATAGTTCTCGTTGCCCATACACAAACAACGATTGATGAGATTGTAGAAGCTTACCTATTTCGTGAACTCCACGATTTAGCATACTAAAAAGGCTTTGCATGGAGTTAAAACAGTTTTTAGAACTTTTTAACCCTCTGCCGGGTAACCACTACATTCAGATAACAACGGAAGTTGATAAAACAAGTGTCGCTTTAAATAAAATTATTCAAGAGGTAGATGGCGAGTTCCATTTAGCTGTTTATTCGCAAGAAGAGTATGCGCTTCCAGCAGAACTACGTGATGCTAAACTGCAAGTAATCAATAATTTCAATACCCCTTTTAGAGCACTTCCAAGAGACAATGATATTGTCATTTTTAAAGATATCTTCTCACAACATACAAATCCTGAGATGCTGCTGCGAATTGCCTACACAACACTAGCAAATACAGCCGATATCATCATTATGGAGAAAAAGGGCATTATGGATATAGAAGCGACAAAAGAACTGCTAGAGAAGTTCGAGTTCCGTGCCCCCAATGCCATAGATCTTCTCGATGAGTATGAGCTTGTCATGGCAAAAAAGATGCATATGTGGGGCAATGGCTTATAAGCAATCATTACCCTTTTGTATCACCGTGAGCATCAAATTTCATTTGTGCTCTGAGTTGAGAGTTTGAACTAAAGATTAAATTGCCCGTTTCACTTTCTCAAAAAATTACACTTATTTTTAGGATTGGTGTCCTTATTTATATTAAGACGATATACTTTATAAAAAAGAGTAATATGAGTCGAACAAGTATTATCCGAGCGGTGATAGAAAATCTTTCTCAGGTTGTTGCAGAGGATAAAAGAAATGTTTTTTATCTTTTATACTATTCAATACTTGAAGGTATTCTACTTATGGTAAGTCCTTTAGCCTCTGCTTTTATTATTAACAGCGTTATTGCTCATGCCACTATTTCAATAACAGCGATGAGTATTATTGTTCTTGTCATTTTTTTCATGATTTCTGTATTACAGATTGTAAAAGAGTATATTGTTGAGAAATTTGAACAGAAAATTTTTGTTCAAAACTCCATTAAGATATCACAGCTTGCCATTAAAATAGAAGAAGATACAAACAAAGATACCGTTGATAAATTTATGAACTATTTTTTTGATGTTATATCCATCCAAAAAATCTTTCCAATTCTTCTTCTAAATGGTTCCAGCCTTGTTATAAAAGTTATTATGAGTATGATTTTACTCTTAATTTTTAATCTCTCTTTTTTTGTTCTCGGACTCTTTTTTATTCTCTTTTTTGTAATTATTGTACTTTTTTTGGGTAGAAAAGGCCCTCACTACTCTATTGAACGTTCTGATGCAAAACATGAAGCCATATATTATCTACAAAGTATTCCATTTATACAGGCATCTGAAAAAGAGATTTTTCAAAAACTTGACACCCTTCTTATAAACTTTATAAAAGCACGTGAGCGTATGTTTTCAGTAGTAGCCAAGCAACTCTCTTTGACCTTTTTTTTAGAAGGTATCGTACTGAGTTCCTTTTTTATCATTGGAGGCTACCTTGTTTTTGAAGGCTTAGTACCTATTGGTGAGTTTGTAGCGGCAGAGATCGTTGTTATTTCCCTCCTAAGTACATTACGTGATTTTATGAAACAGATTGATTATATGTATGATATGATTGAGGGATTTTATAAAGTTGACAAGCTCAAAAAGGCATTGGGGCCAAGCCATGCATAAATTTCATGCACTAGAACTTGTCAAACAGGCACGTCTTGTTAAAAAATTTGCACTTTTTACGGTGAGTATTCTTATTCTATTTATAGGACTTTTATTTTTACCATGGAAACAGACTGTTCAAGGTATAGGGAAATTAACAGCGCTCAATCCAACACAAAGAGACTATAAGCTTGCTGCCACAGTTAATGGTTTTATAGATACATTCTATGTCCAGGAAAATCAGTTTGTAAAAAAAGGGGAACCTCTCTTTTCAATGAGAGATCTTGATGCAAAATATCAAAATAGACTTGAAAATATTAAATCCAAAAATCAGCAAAAATATGAAAATGAACTTGTAAAACTTAGTTATATAGAAGAAAATATTCAGACACTACAAAATATTCTCAAGAGAACAAATACAATTTATGAAACAAAGAAGCAGCAATTGGACAATCAGCTTCTCTATTTTAAAGAGCAGCTCCATACCCTCACTAATAAAAAAGAGATAGAAGAAAGAAACTATAAACGTACTCAAACGCTCTTTGCAGATGGGCTAGAATCCCAACGCACACTTGAATTAAAAAGAAACACTTTTTATGCAAGCATCGCACAGCTTATAAAGATAAAAATTGAGATTAAAAATCAAACAAATGCATTAAAAATTCTTAATAATGAACAGATGAAGCTGCAAGATGAGATGCAACTTGCCATCAATAAAGCAAAAGAAAAAATGCTTGATACACAAAACCGAGCGAAGAGTCTCAAGCAGAATCTTCAACGGGATGAAACTGCCATTTCACGCTATAAAAGTAGAGTAATGCATGCCAAAAGTGATGGATATGTTCTTCAAATATATCAAAATGATAAAAATAAACTTATAAAAAAAGGAGAAGATATACTCTATTTTTCTCCAAATGTAACTCAACGTGCAATTCGACTCAAAGTAGCAGATTTTCATATGCCATTGATGAAAAAAGGATTAAAATCTCGTATCATTTTCTATGGTTGGCCAGCTATGCAGATATCAGGATGGCCAAAAATATCTCATGGAACATATGCTGGTATTGTTTACAGTATAGAACGAAGTGCACATGAAGATGGGGCGTACTATGTTGTTATTACCGAAGACACTGAAGATGTTCCTTGGCCATCAGCACAAAATCTCAAAATAGGAACACAGGCAACAGTATGGATAAAACTCTCTACCGTAACAATTTGGTATGAAATATGGAGACTTATGATGGCACAACCACCTAAAATGGTTACACCTGTACAAGAGCATCAACAATGGTAAAAAAGCTCTTTGTCTCTATCTTTTTACTTTATGCATTTGGGGCTTACGCAAAAAGTACTTTTTATGAAAAAGATATTTTACTTTTTTGTACACAGGAAAATCCTTTTTTTGCTACTATTGTCCTTAAAAAAGAGATTGTAAAGGCTCGAGAACTTTTTTATAAAGGTGCTTTTGATACACAGTTAAATGGTATTTATGAAAATAAAGAGTACCCTTTGAGTAATGCCTCATTTGAGAAAGTTGCTTTTATGCAACCACTTCATAATGGTGTCGAACTCTCTTTATTTTATAGAAAGGCACAAGGAACACAAGAGTACAATAATATCAAAACAGGGAAAGATGGAGAGTTACAAGCAACTCTTCTAGTTCCATTAAATAATCTTCTGTATAACACAGGAGAAAGAGATGTTAACTATGAGATAGCAAAACTACAAACAAAAAAAAGTAAAAAAGAGATTCAGCGATTACTTCAAGGATTTTACAAAGATCTTGCTGGGCTTTACTATACACTTTTATATCAAAAAGCCTCGCTTATAAATGAAGAAAATCTACTCAAAAAATCACAACAGCGTTTAAATTTTTTAGGTAAAGAGGTAGCTGCTGGGAAAAAAGCCTCTATAGAACTCATACAAAACAGACACCTTATTTTGCAACGTAAACAACGAGTTCTTGATGCACAAAGCAAATTTTTACAGATAAAAAATAGTTTTATTACTTATCTTGGTATGAGTGATGAATATTTTAACAAGCACTATACTCTTCCAAAGCTCTCTATTATGAGTTATTCTTATAAAGTTGATAGTTATTATATTGACAAGGCTTACCATATACGTGCAGATATAGAGGGGCTTGTATATCAAAGAAAGAGTCTGCAGCAACAACAAAGACTTAACAGCCTTTCAAAATACCCAAAAATAGACCTTAAAGCAAACACACTTTATGATCTTGCCTATAAACAAGATGGATACAAACTCTCCGCTGAGTTGACCTTTACACTGCAGCGTAACAGTTATAAGTCGGAATATGAAAAATTACAAAAAAAGCTACTTTTAATCAACTCAAAACAAGGAAAACTTAAAGCAGAAATTTCCCTAAATATATCTAATGTCTTACAAAATATCTATTTTTTGCAAAAGAAAAAAGAACTTTATGAGGAAGAGATCGAACTCTCAAAAACATTAGAAATTGCTGAGAAAAAACGATATAAAGAGGGTGTTAGTAATCTTATTTTTGTAAATCAACGTGAAATAGATGCTCTTGGTGCCAAACAAAAGCTTTTAGAAAATCAACTTCAAAGAGAGAAGATAAAACTACAGCTCCAGTATGAAACAGGAGCCATAACTTTACAAACGAAGAGAAGGTGAACTTTAACCGCCTATTCCCACTTATAGAGTGACATTGGTGTTGTTGTGTCATTTGCCCACTCTCGCATAGATGCATCATAGAGACGAATATTTGTAAAACCTAAAAGACGGTGGAGTACAAAAAAGTTCATAGAAGTTTCAAGCCCTCCTGTGCAGTACGTTATAGTTGCTTGGTTTGGATGAAGATTCATCCCTTTAATAAGCATTTTTTTGAGGAGTACGGTATCTTTGAAATAATCACCTTCAAAGCTATATCTCCAAAAATAACTTTTAGCTTTTGGTATATGTCCAGCCTTTGCTAATACAATCTGTTTTTGTGCGCCAAAGTAAAAGATAGTAGGTCTTGCATCAATGATATTGGATTTTCCAATAGAATTTTTAACAAATGTTAGATCAGCAAAAATACTTTTGTTCTTTTTTACTTCAAAGTTTCCTTCTTTTTTTGTACTATTATTAGTATAGTCTATTTCTCTATTCTGTTTACTCCATGCAATTATTCCTCCATTAAGCATAGAGGTGTTTTTAAAACCGTAGTACTCCATCGCCCACAGGACATATGAAACTTTCAAAATGTCTTTTGTGTCTGTATGATGTGAGTAAACAACCACATAAGAGTCTTTGGTAATGCCAAGTCTTTGAAACTCTTTAGTGATTGCATTGCTCTCTTTTACTAGTAAAAATTTTCCATGTTTCTCTCTCCAATGAGAGAGAGGAGAGTTGATACTTGTTGGAATATGCCCTTGCATATACACATCTTCATCAGATACATCAACAATAACAAGGTTATGCTTTTTGTGAACAATCTCTTGGAGCTTTTGAGCACTTATAAGCGGCTCAGTTGCCAATAGCGATGCCATATAAAGGCACAATAGTAGTATTTTTTTCATTCTGTTTCCTTCTGTTTAGTTAAACTTGTCTAAATTCATCACTTTATGCCATACTGCAATAAAGTCATCTATAAACTGTTCTTGTTTATCATCTTGGGCATAGTACTCTGCTTGTGCGCGCAGTTGAGAGTTTGAACCGAAAATGAGATCTGCACGTGTCGACTTGTATTTTACTTCACCACTACTGTATGATTTTCCTTCAAAAAGAGTTGATGCTTCATCGAGCGGTTTCCATTCAATGTCCATATCTGTCAAATTTACAAAAAAGTCATTGCTTAGGGCATTGCTATTTTCTGTAAAAACTCCATATGAACTTGCACTATAATTAACACCAAGAACACGCATTCCAGCAACTAAAACACTCATCTCCGGAACACTCAGTGTCAACTGTTGAGCTTTATCGAGAAGGAGTTGTTCAGCAGGTATCTCACAATCAGCTTTTATGTAGTTTCTAAAAGCATCACCTAGTGGTTCTAGGTAGCTAAAACTATGCACATCGGTCTGTTCTTGTGTTGTATCATCTCTCCACGGTGAAAAAGGCACAGTTTTGTTATAGCCTCCTTTTTTAATGGCTTCCTCAAGCGCAGTGTTTCCCGCTAAAATAATCATATCAGCTAAAGAGATAAAACTTTCATGATTTGAATTGAATTCTGTCTGAATTTTTGTGAGTTCTGGAAGAACTTTTTGTAATTGTTGTGGTTCATTTACTTCCCAGTTTCTTTGAGGCTCAAGGGCAATTCTAGCGCCATTAGCACCACCTCTTTTGTCTGAGTTTCTAAATGTTGAAGCAGATGACCATGCTGTATAGAGAAGTTCTGATGCACTCAAAGAGCTTTGCAAAATTTTTGTTTTAAGCTCTTGTATCTCTTTTTTATTTACAAGTTTATAGTTCACTTCAGGAACAGGGTCTTGCCAGAGAAAGTCATCTTTGGGTACCTCTGGCCCAAGGTAACGTGATTTTGGACCCATATCTCGATGGGTTAATTTAAACCATGCTTTTGCAAAACTCTGAGCAAAGAGTTTTGGGTCTTCTAAAAAGGAGCGTGAAATTTTTTCAAATTCAGGGTCTACTCTTAAAGCTAAATCTGTTGTAAACATAATGGTAGGCTCTTTTTTGCCTGCAATGTGGGCATCGGGAGTTAGGTCTTCTTCTTGCGGATTAACAGCTACCCATTGCCATGCACCTGCAGGACTCTTTTGCAGATTCCATTCGTACTTAAAAAGTATTTCTAGGTAACTGTTATCCCATCGCGTTGGTGTCGGTGTCCATGCACCTTCAAGTCCACTTGTAATGGTATCTTCTGCTTTGCCTTTGCCATAACTATTTTTCCAACCAAATCCCTGTTCTTCAAATGGGGCGGCTTCAGGTTCAGGACCTACATATTTTTCAGGGCTAGCAGCACCATGAGCTTTTCCAAAGGTATGTCCACCGGCTATGAGAGCTATGGTTTCTGCATCACTCATTCCCATTCTTCGAAAACTCTCTCGAATGTCCTGTGCGGCAGCCAAGGCATTGGGTTCACCGTTTGGACCTTCAGGGTTCACATAAATAAGTCCCATTTGCACAGCAGCTAATGGGTTCTCAAGCCCGTTCTCTTTTGTGTGACGTTTATCTTGAAGCCATTCATTTTCATTTCCCCAGTAAATATCTTCTTCACCTTCCCAGATATCTTCACGACCTCCACCAAAACCATAGGTTTTAAACCCCATAGATTCCATGGCAACAGTGCCGGCTAGTATCATTAAGTCTGCCCAAGATATTTTAGTGCCATATTCCTTTTTTACGGGCCACAAGAGACGACGGGCTTTATCAAGATTCACATTGTCCGGCCAACTGTTTAGTGGAGCGAAGCGTTGATTTCCTGTTGAAGCACCACCTCGTCCATCTGTTATGCGGTAAGTACCGGCACTATGCCATGCCATTCGGATAAAGAAAGGGCCATAGTGCCCATAGTCCGCCGGCCACCACGCGACTGAATGTGTCATCAACTGCTCAAGATCTTTTTTTAGTTGAGCAAAATCAAGTTTTGCAAATGCTTCTTTATAAGATTCATCACTGTGTGTTGGTTTAAGTGTTGGAGGGTTTTGCGTGAGGATTTTAAGATTTAATTGATTTGGCCACCATTTGGCCACTTCATTTTCACCTAGAAGAGTGTGTTTATATGTTTTCATTGTAGGTCCTTTATAGAAATATTTTACTTATGGAAAATATTTCTCTTCTAGTAGTATTCCAGAAACTAGCTTAAATAATAATTATTATCCTTTATTTATAATGTAGGAGGGAAAGGGTTTTAAGAAAATATCGGCAACTCTATGTTACAATTATTTATCATAAGTGAGGGGTCTTTATGAAGCTGCCAAAGATTTCCATCAGTACAAATATTACAGCTGCATTTGGTCTGTTTTTTATACTTTTTGCTTCTCTTTTTATATATTTATCCAATTATTATTCCTAAATATGTTTGAGATGCTTGCTTTAAAAAGGATAGATAAAAAAAATAGATTTTTTCATGCACCAAAAAATACACAATACATAGCAGCAATTACTTCTCAAAGTAGAAAAGAAGGAGTGATGCATCTTTTCTTTTTTGATAAAAATGATAAGTTGATTGATAAAGGAATGAAGTTTACGCATTTTAATCCAAAGATTCAAACATGGTATAAAAAAGCAAAAAAAAGTAATAAGATGATATTTACAGCACCCTATTTACTGGATCATCCTAAAAAAATTGGTGTGACCTTTGCCAAAAAAATGGGGCAGAATGTTTTTGGTGTTGACATGATGTTGCAAAATTTTGACAGCTATCTTGCTTCACTTGCATCAGATAAAATCCAAATGCTGCTTTACAGTCAAAAAGCAGATATGATTTATGCTAGTTCTATAAAGATGAATTTGAAAAAACCTTCAAAAGAGTTACGTGAGGTTTTGAAGCAAAAAGAGTTCGATGAACTCTCAGAGTCACAATACGAGATGGCACATGAAATACGGGCTTATCAAAAATCTCAAGAGGAGCTTTTAAACTCCATTATTCAACTCATCGCCGAAGCTATTGATGTAAAATCTCTCTATACGGGTGAACACTGTAAGCGGGTACCGGAGATTGCTAAAATGCTTCTAGACAGAGCCAATGAAGACGAGACAATATTTAAAGATTTTCACTTTGAGGGTGCAGATAACTACAGAGCCTTTGAGATAGGCTCTTGGCTGCATGACTGTGGGAAGCTCACGACTCTGGAATATGTGATGGACAAGTCTACAAAACTTGAAACTATCTATAATCGTATTCATGAGATTCGGACTCGTTTTGAAGTACTGCTGCGTGATGCCAAGATTCATGAGTACGAAGTGCTTTTAGCAGGTGGGGAGAGAGAAAAAGCAAATGTAGCCTATGAAGCGACAAAAAAAGAGCTAATGGAAGAGTTTACTCTTGTTGCTAAGCTAAACATAGGCAGTGAATTTATGGATGCAGCAGAGAAAGAGCAGATAGAAAAAATTGCTTCGCGAGAGTGGGTAAGAAATTTTGACTATGAAGCTTATAAGCAAGAGGGCTTCAAACTTGAAGTGCCAGAGTATCAGTACAATCTTGGTGAAGTCTATAATCTTTGTATAGAGAGAGGCACGCTCAATGCAGAGGAGCGTTATAAAATTCAGGAGCATGTCATCATGACTATCAAGATGCTTGAGCAGATTCCTTTTCCAAAAGAGCTTCAAAATGTTCCAAAATATGCCGGAACTCATCATGAGACACTGATTGGTACGGGCTATCCTCGTAAACTCACAAAAGAGGAGTTGAGTATTCCAGAGCGTATTATGGCTGTTGCGGACATTTTTGAAGCACTTACAGCTTCAGACAGAGTAGAAAAATTAATAGAGGAGATTTCATGAGTAGTTTTAATGATGAACTGCATGCCATGACGCTTAGTGAGGATGGCTCATATACAGCATACTCAAAAGAGTATGATGAGCATTACCACTCTACAAAAGATGGCGCACTGAACGAATCACTGCTCAAGCATATCATTCCGGCATTTGAGCATGTACAAGAACGTGATGAAGTGAGTATACTCGATATCTGCTACGGGTTAGGGTTTAACACTTTAGCGACGATTCTCTACTATAAAGAGCATGCTCCACAAAAAAAAGTGCGTATCTATTCACCCGAACTCGATGCCTCTTTGGTGAAATCGCTGACGAATTTCACCTATCCAAAAGCGTTCGAGCCTTTGCGTGAGATAATCAATGCAATCAGTGAAACAGGAGTCTATGAAGATGATAAATTATATATAGAAGTTTTTTTAGGAGATGCTCGGGAGTATGTGAAAAAATTCAAGGGTACTTTTGATATAGTCTATCAGGATGCTTTCTCCCCTAGTACGAATCCCATTCTCTGGACAAAAGAGTATTTTAGTGACATTGCAAATGCAATGAAAAAAGAGGGAATACTTACCACCTACTCAACTGCATTGAAGACCCGTTTAGCTCTCTATGAGAACGGCTTTTTTGTGCACTTAAATAAGGGAGAGAACTTTCGAAATGCTACCCTTGCTTCCCTCACGCAGCTTCAAGTGTATGAACTCGTTGATATGGAGCATAAGATTGCCTGCAATCCTGATGCAAAACCGTTGAGCGATGATGATCTAGGCGTTGATTACCGCTAAAAACTCTTCACCGAACTGCTCATACTTTTTCATCCCAACCCCATTTACTTCGAGCATCTCCTCTTTGTTCGTCGGCATGTCATTTGCTAGATGTTTGAGTGTTTTGTCACTGAAGATGATGTAGGCCGGAACACCCATTTCACTTGCAAGTTCAGTTCGTTTCTCACGCAGCTTCTCAAAAAGTTCTCTGTCAAAGTCAAACTCTTCAACCTGCCGTACAGCTTTTGCTTTTTTATCGACTTGAAGACGTGAAGATTTAATATCTACAAGTTTTTGAGATTTGAGAATTTCTATGGCATCTTGCGTGAGCTTGAGTGCTTTGAAATCTCCCATTAAAATGATCTTAAGTTCAAGCAAGCGCTCGATGATGACAAACCACTCTTTTTTACTCAGATGTCCGCCAATATCATAAACGGAGAGTTTGTCTGCATCATTTGCTAAAAGCTTTTGCTCCCGTGAACCTCGTAAGATATCGATGATGTAGTTCTTTCCAAAATTTTGCCCTGTTTTGTAGATGGTACTGAGCAGCATCTGTGCTTCTTTGGTGATGTCTTGACGTTTGTCATCGGCACTCAGGCAGTTGTCACATCTGTTTTGGCAGGCTTCAATATTATCATGAAAATAGTCCGCTATCTGTTTGTGAAAACATATCTCACCTGTTGCATATTTGTAGATGCTGTCTATTTTAGTATCAAGGTGATTTTTGTATACTTCATCACTGATATCTGTTAAAAATCTTTTATGTTGGGCGATATCACCGGCATTGAAAAGCAGCAGGGCTTCGCTCTCTTCACCGTCACGTCCAGCTCGTCCTATCTCTTGGTAATAGTTCTCCAGAGATTTTGGCAGGCTCATGTGCACGACAAAACGGATGTCACTTTTGTCTATGCCCATTCCAAAGGCGATGGTAGCTACCATGATGTCAACCTTGTCATTGACAAAGATGCGAAAATTTTGTTCTCTTGTGTGCTGAGGCATACCTGCGTGATAGGCAAGGGATTTGTGTCCGCTTTGGTTTAAAAAAGTACTGAGCTCTTCAGCTTTCTTGCGTGAGCTGACATAGATGATACCACTCTCATCCTGATGGCGCAGCAAAAAGTTTTTCAGTTGTGCCTGTCCATTGCCAATGCGTCTCTCTGCAGAGATAAAGATATTTTTACGAAAAACACTCCCTTTGAGAAGCAGAGGATTCTCAAGTCGTAGCTCACGCAGGATGTCATCGGTGACATTGTCTGTTGAGGTTGCTGTAAAAGCGGCGATGCTTTTGTCAGCAAAGTTTTGTTTGAGCTTTCCAAGCAGGCGATAATCATTCCGAAACTCATGCCCCCACTGGCTGATACAGTGCGCCTCATCAATGACAAAAAAGTTGACCGGCAGGTTTTGCAGTATCTCAATAGTGTTGTTGGAGTTTAAGCGTTCGGGTGAGAGGTAGAGAAATTTTAGTTCTCCGTTGTGTGCCTGCGTGAGGATATCATCTACTTCCTGATACGTTTGCGCAGAACTTATCATGGCAGCAGGAATCTTCTGTGCAAGGAGTGCAGCGACCTGATCTTGCATCAGCGCAATAAGTGGAGAAATAACAATTGTTATGCCATCCATCATCATTGTCGGCAGTTGAAAAACAAGAGATTTCCCGCCGCCGGTTGGGAGTATCATAAGAAGATCCTCTCCCCGCAAAATAGCATCAACACCCTCTTCTTGTAAAGAGCGAAAACTGTTATGACCGAAAATGTCTTTTAAAACTTGATTTTTTATGATTTTTGCCTAAAAAGAAGCAGAGATGGCATCGACTTCATTCCATGAAAGAGCATCTTTTGTATCTGTTTGGTGTTTGAGAATGTGTGCGATGTAGCGGGCGAACATATCTGTCTCTACATTGACACGGGAGCCTTTTTTGTAGTTCTTAAAAAGTGTCTCTTTCATCGTGTAGGGAATGATGGTAAGACGAAAACTTGTATCACTTACATCATTAACCGTTAGGCTCACGCCATCAATGGTAATTGAGCCTTTTGGCACGATGTAGGGGATGAATTGTTTCTCTACTTTTATAAAAACATCATAAGAGTTACCACTGTTTTTTATCGCCTCCACTTCACCGACAGTGTCAACATGCCCTTGGACGATGTGCCCCTCAAATCTATCGCCCATAACCATAGCCGGCTCGATGTGAACTTCATTTTTGTAGTTCTCTATGGCAAGCAATTTTTGAGACTCGGGAGAGAGTTCTACACTAAAGCCGTCGTGATTGACTTCGATAACTGTCAGACATGCACCGTTAATAGCGATGGAATCGCCTAAAGCGGCTTTATACTGTGATTTGATAGTGAGCTTTGAGCCGATAAAACTTTTGACAGTAGCTACTTCTCGTATGAGTCCTGTGAACAAGTGTTTCCTTTGTTTTTATAAGTATCTTAAAAGACTATTTTACCATCTTCTTGAAGGTCGCGGATGATTTTTTTCGCTTTTTCGTGTCCGGCATAAGCAGCTTTACGACATAAATCAAGCGCTTTGTCATTGTCTGTTTCACAGCCTACACCCTGATCATACAGGAGTCCGAGATTGTACAGACCTTCGGGTACGCCTGCCTCTGCTGCGCGCGAGAAACAGATAAAACATTTCGCATCATCCTGTGCAACACCATGCCCCTCTTTATAGAGTGTTCCAAGGTTGTTAAAAGCTGCTGCGTGACCACGTTTTGCCGCCTCTTCATACCAAAATGCCGCTTCTGAATAATTTTGCATACAGCCAAGTCCACGCTCAAGCATCAGGCCGACTTCGTACTGTGCCGGCGGTACTTCGCGGACAGCTGCTTCCATGTGGAGTTCATGCGCTTTAAACATATCATGCTCTACGCCGCCCATTCCGTTTTCATATAAAATCGCAAGATTAAAAAGGGCATAAGGCTGTTTTGCTTCAGCCGCTTTTGTATAGAGTTCGAGTGTTTTTGCTTCATCAACTTCACAGCCTTGGCCCATCTGGTGCATGTAACCAAGTGAGGTCATCGCATCCACATTACCCTTTTGTGCTAATTTGGAGTAGAGCTCATAAGCCTTTTCATAATTCTGTGCATTGTATGCTGCATTTGCTTCTTGTATCATTTTTCCTCGTTCTCTGTTCTAATGTTTTGTCGAAAAACTGTTTGATTGCCTTTTGCGGCAGCCTTTGCTTTTCGTATTTTTTCTAGTAAATTTTCTTTTGTACTTAAGTGCTCGTCTCGGATTTTATGCTCATCACTGCCGTCAACGGCTGCATCGTAAACAAGCATCTCGGGAACATAATCTTTGAATAACTCTTTGCCCAACTTAAAAACCTCAATTAATTTACTTTATATTATGCAAATGATACTGAAAAATGATAAAATTCGCATTAAGATAATAGAAGTACAATTTAGAATTAATACTTCATAGAGGAGAGTTTGATTTTCTTCACGACTAGTAAATATTAAAAATGCAAAACTCGCTTCGCTCAAACAGTTGCATTTTTGCCTTTGGCACATATTTCCTATTCTAAAAATCAAAATCCTTACTTCAGTATTAGTTCTAAATTGTATGAATTGTGAGGGTATAAATGAATTATGATGTAATAGTAGTAGGTGGCGGTCATGCAGGTATTGAGGCCTCTTTATCTTCTGCTCGTATGGGAAACAGAACACTTTTGGTCTCAATGCTCGCTGAAAATGTGGGGGCAACTTCTTGTAATCCTGCTGTGGGTGGTTTGGCAAAAGGGCATTTGGTGCGTGAGATAGATGCACTTGGTGGTGAAATGGGTCTTATCACAGATGAGGCAGGGATTCAGTTTCGAATTCTCAATCAGACAAAAGGCCCAGCCGTTCGTGGAAGCCGCGCGCAGATAGATATGGACAAATACCGTGTCATAGCGCGCAATACAGTTCTAAATACACCAAATCTTGATTTGGCACAAGATACAGTTGAATCTTTGATAGTTGAAGAGGATGTCATCAAGGGTGTCAAAACAGCTCTTTTAAATGAGTATCATGCGAAAAAAGTCATCATAACAAGCGGAACTTTTTTAAACGGCATCATTCATGTCGGTGAGATTCAGCAGGTTGGCGGGCGTTTTGGGGAGCAGACAAGTGTCGGGCTCAGCGCTTCGCTTAAAAATGACTGTAAGTTGAATATTGCCCGTTTGAAAACGGGAACATGTGCGCGTATTGACAGCTCTACGATTGATTTCTCTGTGATGGAAGAGCAGGGTGGGGACACACTTCCGAGTCCTTTCTCTTTTCGAACAGACAGAGAACTGTTTCGCAAAACGAAACAACAGCTGCCTTGTTATATTGCCTACACGAATGAAGATACACACAGCATTATAGAATCTAATTTCTACAGAGCACCGCTCTTTACAGGACAGATTGCCGGAAAATCACCGCGTTACTGTCCCTCAATCGAAGATAAGATTGACAAGTTTCCGGACAAAGATCGTCACCACCTCTTCATAGAACCCCAAACTGCTGACAATACGGAGTGTTACATCAATGGTATGAGTACATCACTGCCACCGGATGTTCAGCGTGATATGATTCACTCTGTAAAAGGGATGGAAAATGCAAAAATTGTCCGTTACGGTTATGCCATAGAGTATGATTTTGTAGATCCGCGTGAGCTTAAACACTCGTTAGAGACAAAAAAAATCAAAGGGCTCTACTGTGCAGGCCAGATCAATGGAACGACCGGCTACGAAGAAGCCGCAGCACAGGGAATTATGGCAGGCATAAATGCCTCTTTGGCACTACAGGGTAAAGAACCATTGATATTGCGCCGTGATGAAGCTTACATAGGTGTTCTCATAGATGATCTTGTAACCAAAGGAACAAATGAGCCTTACAGAATGTTTACAAGCCGCGCAGAGTACAGACTGCTCCTGCGTGAGGAGAGTGCCGATACCCGCCTGGCACAATACGGACATGAACTTGGGCTTATTTCAGATGAGGTCTATGAGAAAGTAAAGCGTAAAAAAGAGCAGATAGAATATGGCGCACAACTTTTAGAAGAGACGAAATTCACACCAAATAAAGAGTTTAATGCTTTGCTTGCTTCAATGGATGAAGAAGCGCTAAAAGATGTTTCAACAGCCCAACAGCTTGTCGCACGGAAAAGTTTCACAGTCGAGAAGATGCTCAAACTTCTTCCAGAACTTGAAAAGTTCGATGACTACATCAAAGAAGAGATACTTGTCGAGGGAAAATATGCCCGTTACATCGACAAGCAGTCTCAAGAGATAGAGCGCATGAAGAAATACCTGAAGATAAAAATACCTGAAGGTTTTGACTTTACAGGTGTGAGCGGACTCTCTAAAGAGGTACAGGAAAAGCTTGCTGATTTTGCACCACCGACACTGCAGGCTGCTATGAACATATCCGGCATTACACCGGCTGCTATTGAGATATTGCATATTTACATAAAAATGGCTGCAAAAAAATCATGAAAACATACTACTATGTACATACAGGTCACAGAATAGGCTTGGACAGGTTTCGCAGAGCGGCGGCAATACTCAATAATTTACAAGATGAGGACATTACACTCTTAACATCTGACTATAGAATAGCACAGGTGGCAAGAGATTTTGGCATAGAAAAGAGTGTAGGTGTGGATGTTGTCCGCAATATTCCTCAAATATCACATAATGGTGATAAACTTATATTTGACTCGGCAGAAGCAAACCCACTTATGCTTGAAGATATGAGAGACTATTTTTCAGCATTCATTAGAATTAGTGATGATATAAGTGATAAAAAAGCGAATAAAGAGTTTTTGATTTCTCCCTATTTGAAAGGAGAAGGTATCTGTAATGCTGTTGCTGTGCATGATAATTTTTTTGGGGAGTTTGAGAAGAGTGTTGAGTTGACATATTTTTTTGGTGATGATGATTATGAAAAAGATTTAGAGAAGCATCTTGATTTTATTGAAGCTCTAAATCCAAATCTTCAGCTAGGATTTTATTACTTTCTTGATTATGAAGATATGCTTAAAAAGAAGTTCAAAAATCATTTTGAATTTGAAGAGTATGAAGAGATGATACAATCTACAAAAATTCTTCTGAGTGCTTCACCGCAAGCTATTTTAGACTCTTTGGCAGCGGGCGGGAAACCTATTTATTTTCAACGAGAAGACTATTCGAGAGAATTTGTACCGTTTTTTGAAAAATTGAACATTCCAATAGTAAATAACTATAATAAGAATCACTTATCTGTGATAATAGAAACAATAGATGATAGAAAATATGAAAAAATTGAACGAAATGGTAACAAAATTGCATATTTTATAAAAGAGAGCTTAAATTTATAAATAATTAAAACTTATTTGGTATATAATAAGACTTTAGATTAAAAAATTTCACAAGAAGTGAGCGAACATGAAAAATAGTAGCCGTAGAGGTTTTATGGGTAAAGCATTTGGTGCTGTTGCAGGTGTTGGTGCAGTAGCTTCTTTATATGCGATGAAAAGAAGTTGGGATCCTTTACCAAGTGTAAAAGCTGCAGGATTTACAACTCTTGATATGTCAGTATATAAAGAGAATGAACTCGTAGTAGAGAAATGGAGAGGGAAGCCTATTTTTGTTTTAAAGCAGTCTAAAGAGATGTTAGACACTGAAGACAAAAATATGAGTGAAATCACTGGTAAAACAACAGAAGCAATGGATAAAAAAAGACTTATTAAAATAGGTGATGCATATTATCTCGTTTGTGTTGGACTTTGTACACACCTTGGCTGTATTCCTGGATATAATCCGGATGAAAAGAGTTTTCTTTGTGCATGTCATGGTGGTATGTATGATGACACTGGTATGGTAACGAAATCTCCACCTCCACGTGGTTTAGATATCCCTCCGTTTAAAATTGATGGTATGAAATTAGTGTTAGGTGAATCATCACCAGAATATGAAAAAATGCTCGCTGATGGCATAACACTTAAAGTATAGGTAAAAGGAACAAAATGGCACATTTTACAAAAGCTACAAGCCTGCATGACTGGATGAATCAACGCCTTGGCATTGATACACTTAATCGTGTATTGGCAACGGAATATTGGATCCCTAAAAATATTAACTTTTTATGGGCGATGGGTATGATTCTAGCGATTACATTTGGAATATTGTTGATATCTGGTATCTTTTTACTTATGTATTATCAACCAAATATACACTTGGCATTTGATAGTGTAAACTATACTATTATGCAAGAAGTTGGATATGGTTGGTTATGGAGACATGTACATGGTGTAGCTGCATCAGTTGTTTTCTTAATCATTTATATTCACATGTTTACTGGTATTTACTATGGTTCTTACAAGAAGGGTCGTGAGATGATTTGGATCTCTGGTATGCTTCTTTTTGTTGCATTTTCAGCTGAAGCATTCTCAGGTTATATGCTCCCATGGGGACAAATGTCTTACTGGGCTGGTATGGTTATTACAAACCTTTTCTCTGGTGGATCTTTACATGCAGATGGTTTAGTTGAGTGGATTCGTGGGGATTATGTTCCTGCACAGGCATTCTTAAATCGTTTCTTTATGCTTCACGTACTTCTTATTCCTTTGGCTATTATCGGTCTTATTGGTTTACACTTTGGAGCACTTCGTATTCCTCACGTAAACAATCAAGATGGTGAAGAAGTTGATTTTGATGTTGAATCTAAAAAATATTTAGCTGGTGATAAAGCTAACTCTAAAGTTATTAGATTTATGAATGACTTCTTGGCAAAAGATATGATGGTTGTTGGAATTTTCCTCATCCTTTTCTTCTACCTTGTATTTTATCATTATGATTTCGCGATGGATCCGGTTAACTTTGACCCTGCAAATGGTCTTAAGACTCCGACACACATCTATCCTGAGTGGTACTTCTTATGGTCTTATGAGATTTTACGTCCATTCTCTACGAATGTTGGTCTGATTGCATTTGCGTTTGCACAGGTAATCTTTTTCTTCTTACCATTTTTAGACAGAAGCCCGAATGCAGTTCCTGCATCACGCCGTGGTCTTTTTAAAGTTTGGTTCTGGGCGATGCTTATTGATATGATAATTCTGACGGCAATGGGTAAAGTCCCACCAGAAGGTGTATTTAGTGCGATAGGTTTCTATGCGGCATTAACATTTATTGGTCTATGGATTGCACTTCCATTCATCACTAAATTTGAAAAAAAAGTTTAAGGAGTAAAAAGTGAAAGAATTATTTATATTAGCGGTAGTAACTGTATTTACTCTCTTAACATATTGGTTAGTTGAGCCTTTTGCACACTCACAAATGCATAAGCATTTAGAGGGTGAAGGTTTTGCATATAAAGATCTGCCGGCACTCACTAAAAAAGGTGATGCGGCTCGTGGTAAAGATTTAGTTATGGGTGCTGGTGCTTGTGCCGGTTGTCACGGAATTAAAGTTGCAGGAATGCCAGCTCCAATGGATGCTGTTACTGCAGCACAGAGTTATGGTGTAAACCCACCAGATTTATCAAATGCAGGAGCAGTTTTTGATCCTAAGTTCTTAGCGGCACTTATTAAAAATCCTGCACACGCTTTAATGCTTGAGCATAAATACAATGAAAAAAGTGGTAAAACATACCCTATGCCTCAGTTCTATGGAGCAGGTGGTGATATGGATCAAGAAGTAGCTGATATGGTTGCATATTTACAATCAATTGCAGTTCCTAAAGATAAATTGACTCCGGACATGGCATTTGAAACTGCTTGTGGTAGATGTCACGCTATTCATTATGAGTATAACCTTGATGGCAAAATGCATCCGGCATGGACGCAAATTGGTGAAAAACCAGCGTTTAAACATAAACAAGATGAGTTAGCATTTGAGATGAAAGTTGCAAACTACGATGATGCTTTAACAAAATACCTTGGTACATTACCACCAGATTTAAGTATGTATATCCGTTCACGCGGTGAGCACTACATTAAAACATTTGTTGAAGATCCTCAAGCATACTTAAAAGGTACTGCAATGCCACGTGTTGGTGTAACTGCAGAAGCTGCCGATAAAGTTATTGAGCATCTTGAAAATGTTGGTGATTCTAAACGTCACATAAGAGAAGAAGTTGGTAGAAATGTAATGATTTTTATCTTTATATTTGCAATCTTTGCGATTCTTTGGAAAAAAGAAGTCTGGAAAGATTTACACTAATTTTTATAAGTAAAAGGAACTCTTTTCCTTTTACTTCTCCCCTGCATTAACCTCCCTAAAGTAAAGCTTCGATATAATCTTTTTTATGAGATTTAGAGATATTAAAAAAAATAAAAAACGCAAACAACAGCAACAAGATACAATCACAGTCCGTTATGCCCACTATCCTGATAAGATAAAAGCATTTATAACAGATATGTTTATGATATATGCACCGATTTTGTATTTTATTACCTATGTCGTTATGGGTAGCAAAGAGCAGTTCCAATCTTCGCAACTGGCTCCTTTTATGGGCGTAGCACTCTATGGGCTTATCTATGCACTCCTCATAGCAAAATTTGGTCAGACACCGGGGAAAAAAGCCTATGATATCAAAGTGGTAGATGATACAACGTATAAAAATATCGGCTTTTTCCGTGCTTTTATTCGTTTTTTCGCTTTTTTATTCTCTGCAACGATTCTTCTGGGACTCCTGACTCCTTTTTATAGAAAAGATAAAAAAGCACTGCACGATATCATCTGCTCAACAGTAGAAATATATGTTGATAAACCGTTGAGTCTGTAATAGTAAAGATATTTTTCAACTCCAAAAGATATAATGACACTAATTAATAATAGGATTTATAATGCTAATTGATAGCTATGATAGAGTGGTAGATTATATACGCGTTTCTGTAACAGAGAGATGCAATTTCCGATGTCAATATTGTATGCCTGAAAAGCCTTTTTCATGGGTACCAAAAGAGAACCTTCTCTCTTTCGAAGAACTTTTTGAATTTATGAAAGTCGTTATCGATGAAGGCGTCAAAAAAATTCGCATTACAGGTGGCGAACCACTCTTGCGTGAGGATTTGGACAGATTCATTAAGATGATTTATGATTATGCTCCAGAAGTTGATTTGGCGATGACAACGAATGCTTTTTTACTTAAAGGTACAGCACAAAGACTCAAAGATGCTGGACTCAAACGTATCAATGTAAGTATTGACACATTAAAACCTGAAGTGGCTCAGGCAATTGTAGGTAAAGATGTACTGAAAAATGTACTAGATGGCGTGGAGGAAGCTCTGAAGGTTGGTCTTAAAGTCAAGGCAAATATGGTTCCTATGAAGGGAATGAATGCAGATGAGATTGCTGATGTCTTAGAGTACTGTAGAGAACGCGGCATAGTTGTTCGTTTTATTGAGTATATGGAAAATGCTTATGCAAAAGCCGGTATAGCTAAGTTAAGTGGGCAAGAGGTTTTAGAAGCACTTGGTAAAAAATATGATTTTATTTCAGAGGGTTATGATGGAGCCTCTCCAGCTAAATATTATAGACTGGATGATGGCTATAGATTTGGAATTATAGAGCCGTATGGAGATGATTTTTGTAAGCAGTGTAACCGTATCAGATTGACTGCTGAGGGAAATTTAATACCATGTTTATATTTTGATGAGGCGATGAGCATTGCCGAATCTATAAAACGTGGCGACATTAAAGGTGCTGCAGCAGTTCTCAAAGAAGTGGTTCGCACAAAACCAGAAAAGAACCGCTGGGGTGGAGAAGAGGGAGAGACTTCTTCTCGTGCTTTTTATGAAACAGGCGGATGATAGTTTTTTATGATTTATCTTGTTGAACATTTTTACTCGATTCAAGGCGAAGGAAAGTATGTAGGCACACCCAGCCTATTTTTCCGTTTTGGCGGCTGCAATATGCGATGTGAAGGCTTTGGGTGTAGTGAAAAAGCAAGTGACGGCGTAGAAGTTCTAGGATGTGACACAGTTTATGCTGTAAACAAAGAACATTTCTCTCACGCATGGGTACCTATTTCAAAGCCAAGCGAACTCATAAACATCTTAGACTTGTACGAGCTGCCTTGTGCTGTTGATATCGTATTGACAGGGGGAGAGCCGCTTATTTATGCCAATGATGAAGTTTTTGTTGCATTTTTGGAAGCATTAGTTGCAAAAGGGCATCAAATTACCTTTGAGACAAATGGCTCTTTGGATATTAATTTTGAGAGATACCCTATTTATAGAGAGTGTATTTTTGCACTCTCTGTAAAACTTGCCAATTCCGGAGAGAGCCTTAGTAAGCGTCTGCGTGGAGATGTGATTTACAACATCGCAGCCAATGCAAAAGATGCTTTTTTTAAATTTTCCATAGATCGGGATTCCATTGATATGGCTTTAGAAGATGAGATAGAGAGCGTCCTTGTTCACTCACCGCAGACAAAAGTCTATTGTATGCCTGTTGGCGGTACAAAAGCAGAAGTAGAGGCAAATACCGAGCCGCTCATAGAGTTTTGTAAAGCCAAAGGGTATAATTTTAGTGACAGGCTGCATATTCGGATATGGGATGCCAACAAAGGGGTATAGATGATAATACGAAAACTTTTTAAATTTGAAAATGCCCACATTGTACGGGGATGTTCAACGATTAAATGCAGAAGCTCTGTGCATGGACACTCTTACAAAGTAGAGTTGCTTTTTGAATCTAACTTTTTAGATAATGGGCAGATGGTTTATGATTTTGGACTAATGAAACAGAATATGAAAGATCTCGTAGAGAGTTTTGACCATGCTATTGCTCTATGGGGTGGAGATGATGCAGAGTATCTGCAAGATATGAAAAAACACTCTGCACGTTGGGTAGAATTGCCGGTATCACCTTCTGCAGAGCAGTTCTCCCGTGTGATTTTTGTGATGATAGACAAACTGCTCTCCCTAACTGCTAAAATCAACGGCGAGAAAGAGGTAAAACTCCACAGTGTCATCGTCCATGAGACAGATACAGGCTATGCACAGTGTTTTGAATTGGATGCTTACTCAAAAGAGATGGGAGATATTGACCTGCGTGAGATTCTCTTCTCTAAACAGATCAGCAAAGATTTTAAAGATGAAAAGCTTTGGGAAAAAATTTTGAATGAAGAGAAGTTTTTAAACCCTGCTTCTGTTTAGGGGCTTACTAACTCTTTAAATGTTTTACTGACAAAGCTGAACTTTGTTGAGATGATTTTGACTGCACTACTCTCTTTTATAAAGTCACATTTCTCATTCGCGATAATAAAGCTGTTCGCCTGTGCCAAAGGTGAAATCATTCCTGGTGAATACTGCTCACAGACAGTGAAAAACTCTCCATCAAAGTAACCCGGAATTACGGCTCTTCTTCCGGCTCTCAGTTTGACATCATTTTTCATTTTTGCGTGAATTGGATTGATGAATTTCTCTTTTGCACCGCTCATTGCGTAGATGATAGCACGTCCGAAAAGCTCAAAATTGAGTGCGGCTGCAAGTGGATTTCCGGGAAGATTCAGGATTGCTTTATCGCCGATTTTTCCAAAAGTTGTCGGTTTTCCCGGTTTTATTTCGACTTTGTCAAATAAAATATCATACCCAAAAGCTCCAAAAGCCTCTTTTGTAAAGTCTGCATCACCGACACTCACACCGCCGCTTGTTATAATGATGTCACAATCGAGTGCACTTTTGATGTGTGTATGAATATCATCAAGTGTATCAATGGCCGTGCCGATAAACTCTACTTCACAGCCGAGCTCTTGAGAACGTGAAAGAAGTGTAGGTGTATTTGTGTTGTACAGTTGATACTCCTCTACCTGTTCAAAATGCATCTTCAGCTCATTTCCTGAAGCAAAAAGGGCAATACGTGGCTTTTTATGGACTTTGATGTGACTGATGCCCTGAGAGGCGAGCAGCGTTATCTGATGGGCGTCTATTCTCTCCCCTTTACTGAGAAGCTGCTGCTCTTTTTTGATATCTTCACCGGCTAAACGAATATGTCTGCTCATTGTAAGGTTTTGTGGAATCTCTACACCGTTTGGACACTCCTGTACATCTTCTATGGGGACGATACACTGTGTACCAAGAGGAATGCGGGCGCCTGTCATGATTTTTATGGCTTCACCGTGAGAGAGTTCTCCCTCAAAATTATCGCCTGCAAAGATTGTACACGAAACTTGCAGACATTTTCCACTCTCTTCAATCTTGACAGCATAGCCGTCCATCGCTGAATTGTCATAAGGCGGAAGATTGTGAACTGCGATGATATCTTCGGCGAGAATGTATCCTAAGGCCTCTTCAATAGGGATGATTTTTAGTGATTTTGGTTTTATATTTGTATAGATTAGTTCGAAAGCCTGCTCAATTGTAACTGCCATAATATCTCCGCTCTTTTTTTAATTGACATATTATAATATAATTTCGTTATGAATGAAATGTATAATATGGGTTTAAGCCTACATAGTTGGTCAGCGGTTGCAGTTTTGGTGATGATTTTCATCAATCTGTATATTTTAATGAGTGCAAAAGAGCTTGCAAAATATAAAAGAGTGAACTCTCTCTATCTTCTTCCTTTAGAAATAACAGTACTTGGAACACTCCTTTTTACGGGCATTGTTATGATGGCGGCAAAACATCTGCACTTTAGTGTTGAAAATATTGTGATGATTATTTTGGGAGTCGTTCTTATAGTGTTAGAAGCGAAGCGTTTAAAAGCTTTAAAATATCTCAGTACAAAAAAAGAGCATGCTTTAGAAGTCTATAAACCTTTTTCAAGAACCATTTTACAAGTTGAATTTGGCTTGGTTTTATTGATGTCACTCTGGATGTGGTTCGTTTAAAATGATTTACCTCTTTAACGAAAGCGCAGGTAAAGAGCGTTTTAGCATAAAAGGTGAAGATTTCAAATACCTCATAAAAGTTCGCCGTCACGCAGTGGGGGATACACTTGGTTTTCGTAACAAAGACGATATAAAAATAGTGCACATCTATAAACTTACAGATATCGAGCCACGAAGTGCCACCTTGGAGCTACTCTCATCTGATGTCTTGGAAATCAAAGCAAAAAAAGAGCTGCACATCGGCTGGTGTGTCATTGACTCTAAGTCGGTCGAAAAAGTGCTTGCATCGCTCAATGAAGTAGGGGTGAGCAAAATTACTTTCATCTACTGCAAGCGCTCTCAGAAAAACTTCAAAGCAGATTTCAAACGCTATGAGCGCATCATCGAAGCTTCCAATCAACAGTGCGGTCGGACAGAGTTGATGGCGTTTGAAACCTGTAAAAATATTGAACTTTTCATAGAAGAAAACCCCGATACAAAAGTTTTTGACTTTACAGATAAAACGCTGGAGTGTGAGAGTGATTTTAAAACTGTGCTCATAGGCTGTGAGGGGGGATTTTCTGTAAAAGAAAAAGAATTTCTAAAAAACCAAGAGGTCTTTCGACTAGACACCCCGATGGTACTCCGTTCAGAAAGCGCTGCCTTGGCAGTGGCTTCGAAGATACTTTTGTGATTTTGACTTAAACACACAATGTGTGTTATAATAGCTTTATAAAAAGGAGCTGTTATGAGTGCAAAAGTAAGAACAAATGTTTATCTTGATGCTGAGATGAAAAAAAAAGCTCAAGAGATATTTAAAGTTTATGGAATGGGTTTAAGTGATGCTTTTAATATGTTTTTATCTCAATCAGTTTTAGAACGTGGCATCCCTTTTGAAGTGAAAATTCCAAATGAGACCACTGTTGAAGCTATTAAAGATGCACGAAATGGTAAAAATATGACAAAAGTTACTTTGGATGAGCTAAAGGGTCTGAGTGCGTGAAATTGCCATTCACAAGTTTTTTACAAAAGAGCTAAAAAAAGCAAAGCTCAATTCAACGAACAGTGCAAAGCTTTGCCAAGTGAAGCATTAGACCATGCGCTAAGTGCAGAATACAAAGATACAAGAGAGTTTCACATAAGCGGTGATTTACTTGTCATTTATAGAGTTGTGGACAATACTTTAGAATTATTGCGAATTGGAACCCATTCTCAACTTTTTAAATAATAATATTTTTACTGTTGTAGGCATTCCCATCGGAGACGATGGGAACAAGAGGGAGCATATAGAAATTTTAAGAAAAACTTGGATATAATTCGCTTTATAAAATTCTGCCCCCATACGGAATTAAAAAATATATAGTTATACGTACACAAGACGTGTAGCAAAAGGTAATGAAATGAAAAAAGGTATTCACCCAGAATTAGTAGATTGTACTGTAACATGTGCATGTGGAAACACTTTTGTAACAAAAAGTCAAAAACCAGAGATGAAAATAGACATCTGTAATGAATGTCACCCATTCTTTACAGGTTCTGAGCGTATGGTTGATACTGCTGGACGTATCGAGAAATTTAAAGCGCGTTACGGCAAAAAATAGTCAAGATCCTATCTTGTTAAGTCTAATTCCAACTCCTATTGGAAATATAGGCGACATTTCACTCAGAGCCATTGCGCTTTTGAGTGAAGCTGACATACTCCTTTGTGAAGATACCCGCGTCACAAAGAAACTCATCAACATTCTCAAAGAACGTTACAACACCACATTTCGAGAAAATCAAGAATTTATCTCCCTACATTCGCATAACGAACAAGCTTTTGTTGAAAAACTTGAACCCTCATTTTTTGAGCAAAATATTGTCTATGCAAGTGATGCCGGTATGCCTGGTGTGAGTGATCCAGGACAGACATTGGTTCGTTACTGTATACAAAATGGAGTGGCATATGATGTGCTCCCAGGGGCAAATGCCGTTTTGACTGCTTTTGTGGCAAGTGGATTTATTGAGACGCAGATGCTCTTTTTTGGTTTTTTAGACCATAAAGGCAACTCACGTGAGCAGCAGCTTCAAGAGGCGATGTATAATGGTTACACAACCATTTTGTATGAATCACCGCACAGATTAGAAAAACTTTTGCGTGAGATTGACAAAGTGGATGCAAAACGGGAGCTATTTGTAGCTAAAGAGCTGACAAAGAAGTATCAAAAATACCTGCACGCAACTGCCTCAGAGATTCTCACGCAGCTAGATGGTAACTTCAAAGGCGAATGGGTTGTCGTCATACGTGCAGGAGCTGCTCACGCAGCATCTGCAGTGAGCCAAAAAGATATTTTAGCGCTTGATTTACCGAAAAAAGTACAGGCAAAGTTGATATCGAAAATCACAGGAGAAAACACAAAGGCCTGCTACCAACGCTTACTTGAAAATTAATATTACATTTTTATCAAAATATTTATCTTAGATTTACATTTTGACGCTTTTTTTAGATAAAATACCTACATGTTAATTTATGCCAAACAACCAATATACTATCTTATCAATAACTATCCACAAAAAATAAAGAGACTTTACCTTGCTAAAGAACTCGATAAAAAAGAGTATTCGCGTCTTATGAAAATGGGATTTGAGATTAAACGCATTCCCAATGAAGCGGCAGTGAAAATGAGCAAAAATGCAAATCACCAAGGCTTTTTGGCTGAGGTTGAAGATTATCTCCCTCAGAACTATAAAGATTTTTTTGACAAAGATTTCGTTCTCGTTTTAGCCGGTCTGACTGATGTCGGTAACATTGGAGCTATTATTCGCAGTGCGTATGCACTGGGTGTAGATGCTGTTGTGGCCTGTGGCATTAAGAAGCTTAACATCGAGCCACTGCTGCGTACAAGTACCGGCGCGCTTTTTGACATGCCTTTTGCCGTGGAACATAATATTTACACGGTGCTTAATGACCTGAAAATGTCCGGATTTACCAGTTACGGTGCAGATATGGGCGGTGATGATATTCGCAATGCAGAGATAGTGAAAAAAAGAGTTCTCGTTTTAGGTAACGAAGGTGAAGGACTGACATCGCGGGTGAGTTCGAAGTTAGATAAGATTGTAAGCATACAGATGACACATGATTTTGACTCGCTTAATGTCAGTGTAGCAGGTGCAATTTTGATGGATAGGATGAGATATGAGTGAAGCTTTAGAGAGACTAAAAGATATTGGCGCGCAGAAGGTTTATGAAGATACACACATTCCGGTGGAGCATGTGCAGGCCATTTTGTATGAGAGCTTTGACGGGCTGAATAAGATACAGTTTATAGGATTTATCTCTATCTTAGAGCGTGAATATGGAGAAGACCTGAGTGCTGTTCGTGCGCGTGGTGTTGGCTATTTTGATGAAAAAAATGCTCCAGATGAAGCGATAACTGATGATGCCATTTTTAAATCCTCCTCAAAAAAGAAAAATCTTACTGTTGTTTATATTATTGTTGCCATTATACTTTTAATTGCTGCTGTTTTTTACACTATGCAATCAGCAACTAATACTCTCAAGAGTGCAACAAAAGAGAATGAAATCATCCAAAATGTTCAGAAAAACATCGCTGCTGATGTCAATGGCAGTGAAAATAACAGTAGTGATGAAAATGTATCTGCAGCAGTAGTTGATACGAACAGTTCAGCTGCATCAGTATTGCCTAAAAAAGTAAAAGAGCCAAAAGCAGTTCCGCAGAGTTTGAAAATCATAGCAAGAACAAAAGTGTGGCTGGGATATGTAAATGTGGCAACAGACCAAAAATATCAAAAGACTTTTGAGGGTGCATTTGAACTTGACCCTACAAAAGAGTGGCTACTCTTCTTTGGACATGGCTATGTTGATGTTGTTGTTGATGGAAAAAAAGAGGAATTTAGCTCAAAAAATACACTAAGACTCCATTACCAAGATGGGAACATTACAAAGATCTCCATTAATGATTTTAAGAAGTTAAACAGAGGTAACAGATGGTAAAATTTTTACTTTCGCTCCTTCTGCTCAGTAGTTTTGCCCTTGCGCAAGATGAAGCGGTTTTAGGAGAGGTGAGTGTTCAAGAAGATCCTCTGACCACAAAAATCAAAAGCTTTTTAAATGAAAAAACATACGAAGACAACAAGGGCTTTATCAATGTAATCTTTGATCCAAAATCAGCGTTTTATGAAAACGACAGAGTCGATGCTGTAAAAGTTGTTCAAACACTCAAAGAGAATGGTCTTTTAAAGCTTTTTTTTAAAAAACCTCAAGAATTTCGACTCAATTTCAAGACGAGTGGTTCGCCAATATTTTTTGTCAAAATTATGAGCGATACACTCCGAAGCATTGGCTACTACCGTTATGTGACAACCGCTTCAACGCTTGACTCTTCGGAGTTTACATGGAGTATTAATCTCACGTCAGAGTATGCAACAGATCCTCTAGTTTTACAAAAGCAATTACAAAAAAGTGCTTGTGACATTATTGACATAGAGCGAAACAACTCAAAAGAGTGGAGCTATGTTATTGATATTTCCAATGCAAAGCTCAATGTAAAAACTTTAGAAAACAGCAAGAAAGTAACACTTAAACGCTCTTTGTATGCGCACTGGCTAAATGTTTCAAAGATTCGAAGATTGAAAATTCAGAGTACAAGACGCAACAGATGGTACCCTTACATTGCCTATTATGACAGCTCTTTGCATCTGGTGAAAATCATAAAAAGAGAAAAAATCTATAAAGAAATTTTGCTCAATATTCCAAAAAATGCGACCTATATCAAAATCTCTGATCTTTATACGCTTAAAAATGTTCGGGATGCATTAGTACTATTGCCTCAAGGGGCACGCTAGTCATTGTTCTCTGGCGCTTATTATCTTATTCTAAACATTTTTCGCTAAAATAGCGTTAATATTTTCAATAGGGTTCAATATGTTTGATGAGTTTAAATTTAATAGAGTTGAGAGACTTCCAAAGTATGTATTTGCGGAAGTAAATGAGATTAAAATGGCTGAACGCCATGCAGGAAAAGATGTCATAGACTTTTCTATGGGTAACCCTGATGGGCCTACTCCAGAACACATTAGAAACAAACTTGTTGAATCTGCCCAAAAAACAAAAACCCATGGTTACTCGACTTCCAAAGGTATTCCCAAACTTTTAAAAGCAATAGCTGACTGGTATGAAAGCCGTTATGACTGTGTGCTTAATCCTGAGACAGAATGTGTCGCGACAATGGGCTCTAAAGAGGGCTATGCACACCTTACATATGCCATTACTAATCCAGGTGATGTGGCAGTCGTTCCAGACCCGACATACCCAATTCATGAGTACTCTTTTATTTTAGCAGGTGGGAATGTCATTAAGTTCGGTATCGAGTTCGACGAGCATTACAGACTTGATGAAGATAAATTTTTTGAAAATTTAGAGAAAGTTTTTAAAGAGAGCTCTCCAAAACCAAAATTTGTACTTGTCAATTTTCCTCATAACCCGACAACAGCAACTGTAACACCGGAATTTTATGAGCGTCTTGTGGCTATGGCAAAAGAGAAACGTTTTTATGTCATCTCTGACATTGCCTATGGTGACATCACATTTGACGGTTATAAAACACCGTCAATTATGCAGGTAAAAGGTGCAAAAGATGTAGCGGTCGAATCTTTTACACTCTCAAAATCTTACAATATGGCAGGGTGGCGTGTTGGTTTCTTCGTTGGAAATCCAAAACTCATCGGTGCACTGCAGAAGATAAAATCATGGCTTGATTATGGGATGTTTACACCTATTCAGGTTGCTGCGACTGTGGCACTTAACGGTGATCAACAGTGCGTGAGAGATATTACAGACAAATATAACCACCGCCAGGAAGTACTCATAGAGGCATTTGGACGTGCGGGTTGGCATATAGAAAAAAATGAGGCGACAATGTTCTCATGGGCAAAGATTCCTGAATGTGTTGCACATCTAGGCTCTTTGGAATTTTCCAAACGTCTGCTGACAGAAGCGGGTGTTGCTGTAGCACCGGGAATCGGTTTTGGTGAGTATGGTGAGGGGTATGTGCGCATAGCTTTAATAGAAAATGACAACCGTATTCGTCAGGCGGCAAGAAATATACGAGAATTTTTAAAACAGTTTGACGGCTGTAATGAAGAGAGCAAAAAGTAATGATAAAAGTTGGAATCATAGGTGTTGGAACAGTTGGAACAAGTGTAGCAAATATTTTAAAAGATAATGCAGATGTTATAAGTGCACGTGCGGGACGTGACATCGTTGTAAAAAGTGGTGTTGTTAAAAATCTTGCTAAAGAGAGAGGTTTAGATATCACTATTACAGACAATGTCGATGACATCTTAAATGATGATGAGATAGACATCGTTGTTGAACTTATGGGCGGCGTTGATGAACCGTTTGAAGTGGTAAAACGAGCTTTAGAGAGCGGAAAAGCGGTAGTGACTGCCAACAAAGCACTCTTAGCATATCACCGATATGAGCTGCAGGATTTAGCAGGAAATATTCCTTTTGAGTTCGAAGCTTCTGTTGCGGGCGGCATCCCAATCATTACAGCGTTGCGTGACGGACTTTCGGCAAACCACATCGAGTCTATGATGGGTATTATGAACGGTACATGTAACTACATGATGACAAAGATGACCAATGAGGGTGTGGCATATGATGCCATCTTGAAAGAGTCACAGGATTTAGGCTATGCAGAGGCTGACCCCAGTTTTGATGTTGGTGGATATGATGCGGCTCATAAGCTTCTTATTTTAGCGAGTATTGCTTATGGCATTGATGCAAAACCGGAAGATATCTTAATTGAAGGTATCGAGAATGTGATACAGGATGATATCGCATTTGCAAAAGAGTTCGGTTATGCTGTCAAACTACTTGGAATTGCAAAGAAAGATGGCAATGAAGTAGAACTGCGTGTGCATGCTTGTCTGATTAAGCAAGAGGAGATGATTGCAAAGATTGACGGTGTGATGAACGGCATCTCTGTTGTGGGTGACAAAGTGGGTGAGACACTCTACTATGGACCAGGTGCGGGTGGTGATGCGACAGCTTCAGCAGTTGTGGCAAATATCATCGACATTGCAAGAAGTGGAAAATCTACACCAATGCTTGGTTTTAACCGTCCGATGGAAGGCAATACTTTAATACTTAAATCATCTCAAAATATCGAGTCAAAATATTACCTCCGTGTGAATGTTTCAGATAGAGCCGGGGTCCTTGCAAGATTGACGAAAATTTTTGAAACACACAATATTTCCATAGAGACAATGCTGCAGCGTCCGAGTGAAAATGCAAGTGCCAACCTGCTTATATCTACGCATATTGCAATCGAAAAAGATATTCAGGCGATGATGTCTGAGCTTGAAGCACTTGACTTTGTCAATGCAAAACCTGTTATGATTAGGATAGTATAAGCGCAAGATGAAAATCTTAATTACTGGGGCAAGCAGCGGTTTAGGTGCTGAGTTTGCACGCCAGTATGCTTTTGGTGAAAATGAACTGATACTCCTCGCTCGCAGAGAGCACAAACTCCAAGAACTCCAGCGTGAACTTACTCCCAAATGTAAAAATGTAGAAATCATTGTTGTCGATGTCAGAGATTTTAAATTGCTACAAGAAAAAATTGATGCTATTGGCAGTGTCAATATGGTCATACTCAATGCCGGCATATCACTTGGGCACAGTGGGGAGATTCCGACTATAGAGGAGTTTCAAAACCTTTTTGATATTAATGTGCTAGCAAATCATGCTATTTTAGAAGTGCTTATGCCGAAGCTGCGTGAGCAGAGAAGCGGCAAGGTAGTGTTTATCTCCTCTTTGGCTTCCCTTTTCTCTATGCCTTCATCAAAAGTCTACTCCTCTTCAAAGCGTGCTTTAAATGCGTATGCCGAGGGAATTCGCTATAAATATGCACCCTATAATATAAAGGTTATTACAATACTTCCGGGTTTTATAAAAAGTGAGCTGACAGATAAAAATGATTTTGCAATGCCGTTTTTATTGGGTACTGAGGAAGGGGTTAGAAGAATGAAAAAGGCGATAGACAAGGGCAGGGAGTTCTATGCTTTTCCGCTTAGATTTTATTTAATCATCAGGTTTTTTAATCTGCTTCCGTCAGCTTTAAGTCAAAGGATTGTAAACTATCTGAACTAATTAGTTTCAAATTTGGCAGAACAAAATTTTCAAGAATCATATTATGAGGACAAATCCTCCCGTTGGTCTGAGCCTCAGAATATAATTCTTGAAAATTTTAACGGACATAAATCTCGTCTGTAAGATAGTTGAGGGTGGTAATAAATGGAAAATATAGAAACAATAGACAGTGTATGTACCTACTGTGGTGTAGGGTGTGATATAGCGGCTCATGTAGATACAAAAGAGAATAAGATTAAGAAGATTTTTGCTCATCCTGATGGGGTGGTTTCGCAAGGGAAGCTCTGTATTAAGGGGAAGTATGGCTATGACTTTGTGGATGCAGAGGATAGACTGAGAATTCCACGAATTCGTAAAAGCTTTTTAGAAAAAAACCCTGCCATTGAAGAGGCTGTCAGTTCTGCTTTAGTGGACTTTGATGATACATGGTATGAGTGTGATTTAGACGCTGCTACGACTGCCTGTGCTATGAAGCTCAAAGAGATTCAAACAGAATATGGACGTAAATCTGTGGCTTCCATTGGAGGAGCGCGTACCTCTTGTGAATCCTCTTACCTGTTCCAAAAATTTACCCGTCATACGCTGAACTCTCCTCACGTAGACAACTGTGCGCGTGTCTGTCACTCTCCATCTCTAAAAGGTATGCGTGCAACCATTGGGGAAGGTGCTGCGACTAATCCTTACAATGACATCTACAACACGGAATTTATGATAGTTATCGGCTCTAACACTACAGAAGCACACCCTATCATTGCAAACCGCATTTTAGATGTGGCGCGTGAGAGTGATAACTTGGCAGTTTTTGATGTGCGTGAGATTAAGCTGCACCGTTTTGCAAAGTACAAGGCGATTATGCCGCATGAAGCGAATCTTCTCATTTTAAATATGCTCGCTTACGTCATCATTGATGAAGAGTTGTATGATGAGAGTTTTATTGCGGACAGAACAAAAGGATTTTTAGATTTTAAAGAGAAGATTTTAAATGATCCGTGCGCAAATCCTGACTATTTTAAAACAATAGAAGGCTACGAAGATCTCTCCAAAATGGTGCGTAAAGTGGCACGTGAATATGCGCTGAAGAAGTCGATGATTTTCTGGGGTCTGGGCATCACAGAGCATCTTGACGGCTCGTATGCGGTTATGGCCATTACGCATTTGGCACTCATGACTGGTAACATCGGAAAACCGGGAGCCGGATTGATGCCGCTACGTGGGCAGAATAATGTGCAGGGAGCATGTGACATGGGAATGCTTCCATACTACGATCCTGATTATCAAACACCAAAAGAGATAGGTCTGATGACACCTGAACTTGTCGATGAGATGTTAGAGGGTAGACTCAAAGCGGTGCTTAATATGGGTGAAGACCTCACGCAGATCCACCCAAATCTCAATAAAATTGACCGTGCATTTGAAGAGTTGGAACTCATATTTGTGCAGGAACTATTTATGACAGATATCGCAAATCGTGCAGACATTGTTGTCGGTGTAAAATCGGCATATGAAAAAACAGGCGTTTATGTGAATGCTATGAGAAGACTGCATCTCTCGCAACCACTTGTAAAATCAGACC
>JALVXQ010000146.1 GCA_027038255.1 Sulfurimonas sp.
CGATTAGAGTAGGTGGAGATACGGGTATGCCAGTAACCTACCACAAACCAGACTCTGAAACGGCAAAACGTTTCCAAGAGGCAGCGTCAAAACTACTAGCATTTATAGACAAAGTAAATGCAGAAGGTGGAGCAGATAACTCAGCAGTACAGCCAACCACACCTCCTGGTGTTAGTGCTTGTAGTACTGGGGCATAATTAAGAATGAAAGTTGCAGTTATAGACTGTAGCTTTTACTGATTTTTTCTGATTTAGCATCATCTTTAGCTTGAAGTCTGGTGCTTCGTTCAGTTATATATACTTTCTCTTCTCTCTGACTACCTGTTATGATATTACTCTTTAACTATTTATAGATATAATCTTCAGTACTAGAATACTCTAAGGATAATGTATGAGATTTATAAGTTTATTCCTATTGTTTACATTCTCTATATATGCTACACATATTGAAGAGCTTACCTTACCTAAATGTATAAAATACGAATCCATAAAGAAAGTAATTGAAAATGATTGGAGCTATGCTAGTAAACGTATTAAAAAGTTTATAGAACATAATTCTACAAACTATGTAGACATTTTTATGGAGCTAGTTACTAAGCCACTAGTCTTGAGAACAGACAAAGAGTATATTCAAGAACAATTAGAGAGCCATCAGGAACTTTTAGATTGGAACCTTACAAAAGGTACTTTCCCTGTTTTAGAAAATATGACTGATTATAAAAAGACTCTTCATAAAGAAATAAAATATAATATTTATAGCAGTTTGGATAGATATAAAAATAGAATGGATATTGATGCATATAGAGGTATGTACTTGTATATAAGATACTTGGAGTATACTGAGAAGTTTGATAAAATATTTGATATATACAATAAAATTGCAAGACATTTATTGGATATTTATACTCTACAGAATAAGTCAATGATTAATGTTATGATATCAAATATTATAGTTGAAGAATATATACAAGCTTTAACAGTGAGTTTAAAAAATAATCATTTTTCAAAAGATCAAAAACAGATACTGTATAATACACTTTCTCAATTTTTATTAGATAATAAATTGTTTTCTAAAATGCTCTTATCGGAAAAACAAGAGGTATATAAATATCTTAATATGTTCTATCTTGATGCAAATGCTTCTGCAGATACAATACAAAAAATAGGTTTTTTTAAGGGTATGTTAAAAATAGTTGAAGAAGATGATTTAAAACAGCATCTAAATGATAGACCGAGTATGCATAAAGTTGTAAAAAACTATAAGTTAGATACTGAAAAAATATACGCTGAATTATTGTCTCTTGATACCATAGAAGAATATAAAGCTTATGTAGAAAAAAAAGAAAGTCTTACTGAAACTTTTGATTATTTAGACTTTCCAAGAATATTTGCATTGTATATAACAGATAAATTAGGATATAAGCGTCTATCAAATGTATTCAAATATAATTTTACATCTTCAGAATTTGTTAAATTTGTTCGTAAATCTTATATTTATTTTAGTAAGCCATGGGTATTAGGAAAATATAAGTTTGAATATGAAGAGAGATTAGAAAAAAATAAAAAATTTCTTGATAGTTTGAAGAATTAATTACTTATTCATGCTAAGTTAGTATTAATAAAATATAGTTTATACTTTAAATATAAACTATATAAAGGATATATTGTGACTGTTACAGCAAAAGACCTTCGTTTTAATGTCTCTATGCTTTTTGATGTATTGAGTAAAGGTGAGAATGTTTTGATTACTTATAGAGGTAAAGCCAAAGCCAAACTAGTACCCTATGATACACCAGATAACACACCCAAAAACGATGAAATGTTTGGTATGTGGGCAGATAGAGAAGAGTCTGTAGATGACATGGTACGAAATCTTAGAAGAGGGCGTAACCTTGGGCTATGAAGTGTTGTTAGATACTGATGTGATTATTTGGTATCTTAGAGGTAATCAAAAGGCGTATGATCTCATACATAGTATAAATGTTTTTGCTATTTCTGCGGTGACATATATGGAACTGGTGCAAGGTATGAGAGATAAAAACGAATTAAGACAGTTAAAGCGTACATTGAAACAGTGGAATGTAAAAACGATTTATATCAATGAAGAAATCTCTGCCTTGGCACTCTTTTATGTAGAAGAGTATTTTTTAAGTCACTCCATGCAGTTAGCAGATGCACTCATAGGAGCAACATGCTCTAACCATGGTTTAACGCTCTATACTGCCAACGATAAGCACTATAAAATCATAAATGATTTAGAAATAAATATATTTAGACCATAGGAAAGTAGATGAAAATAATATTATTTACGCTCATACTTATACAGACACTCTATGCCTTCAAATTAGAAGAAAAGGTGCAAATAGGTACACATCATTTTACACTTGTAAAAGAGTCATATAATGAATATGGAGATAAAGGTGTCACGTTAGCCTTGTATGACAAAGATGCAAATAAAAGTGTATCACCAAAGCT
>JALVXQ010000147.1 GCA_027038255.1 Sulfurimonas sp.
TCACGTCAGCGTGAGCTTGCAATGTGGGCAAAAGATGAAGTGATGCAAATCATTGTCAAAGATTTGGCAGATACGAACATCCATTTTGATACTTTTGTTTATGAATCAACGCTCTATGATGATTGGGACAGAGTCATGAAGAAGATGGGTGAGGGTATTTATGAAGATGACGGCAAAGTCTGGATAGCTTCCGAAGCAAAAGGCGATGAGAAAGACAGAGTGGTCGTGCGTGAAGATGGCCGCCCTACCTATCTTGCGGGTGATATTGTCTACCATAATCAAAAATTTGAACGAGGGTATGATCACTACATTAACATTTGGGGAGCAGATCACCATGGGTATATTCCCCGTGTAAAAGCGGCGATTGAGTATCTTGGATATGATTCACAAAAACTTGAAGTACTGCTTTCTCAAATGGTAAGTCTTTTAAAAGATGGCGAACCTTACAAAATGAGCAAGCGTGCCGGTAATGTGATTTTGATGAGTGACATTGTCGAAGAGATAGGTGCGGATGCATTGCGTTTTATCTTTGCAAGTAAAAAGAGCGACACGGCTCTTGAATTTGATCTTGCAGAGTTTAAAAAAGAAGACAGCTCCAACCCGATCTTTTATATTCAATACGCACATGCGAGAATTAAAACACTGCTCTCTAAAAGTGAATTGAGTGAAACAGATATTTTAGCTGCAACGCTTGAGGGCTTAAATGAGCAAGCAGATTCTCTGCTTTTTGATGCGCTTTTACTCCCTGAAGTGGTTGAAGATGCTTTTAGTACGCGTCAGGTACAAAAACTGACAGATTATCTCAAATCTCTTGCAGCATCTCTGCATAAGTTTTATTATGATGTGCGTATGATTGGCACACCTGATGAAGCCAAACTACTGAAGTTAATGCTCGTTGTAGCACTCAGTATCAAAACCGGACTCTCATTGATGGGTATCGAAGCCAAAGATAAAATGGTAAAAGAAGAGGAATAAAACTCTCTTCTCTTCCTATAGTCTTCGATGGGAAGATATATAAAAGTTAATTACCGCAATCAAATCAAAGAAATAAACTCAGATATACAAAATGCAATAATTAAGCTGCAGTTTGAAATTTTCTAATATCTACTTCCGTTCCGTTTTTAATAAGCTCCGTTGCTTTTTTTAGTAAAATTTTTGTATTTTTTCCATCAACATATTTTTCACCGCAATTATCACAAATTTGAGCAGGTACATCTTTAAATACAATTGTAGAACTGCCTCGTTCTAATGTGATGGTTGTTGTTCCATTTTTTGTTTCACCATGTTTACAGATTACACATTTCATTTTATGATCCTTGTCTGATAATTATTTGTCCATTTCGATTTATTCGGTCGATAAGCAGTTATGACTATTATCTCTTCATTGGTTTTCGCAAAAACTACATGAAGTGGTTTTTCTGAATCTCTATTCTCGTAACCCAATGCTAAAAAAGAAGGATATGGCTTATCATCAAGATATTCTTCAATAATTTCACCATTTTCAATGGTCTCTTCTACAGCATCTTCAGAAATATCTCTTTCAAACAGTCTCTCGATGGCATGAGTCCTATAAATGAAATTCAAAAAATTATCCTAAGCTAGATTTGAATAGATTTTAGCACTATTTTCTTTTGGAGTACCTGAATAGTAATTTTTTGCTCTTTCCGACTTAATTAAAAAAACTTCCCACAGGTGTTATTAAAAATGTATATGGTGGAATGTATAAGTTGGATGCTTAAAGTTTTGAATTTTTTAAAACCGGATACTCTTTTTTTATCTCCTCCACATACTTCTTAGGAATTTGAATCAAAATCGGATTTTTCTTTTTATCTAACCACGTTACAATTTTTTGTAAATCACGCTCTTGCATAGAGGTGCAACCGACTGTCGGGCTGTTGGGTGCTTTTTGAATGTGCATAAAGATGCAAGAGCCCCTTTGCGGCTTTGCGTGAGGATTATGCGCAACAATGATGCCAATTTTGTATTGATTGTCTTTACGGCGCATATGCTCGAAGCTCTTTTCATCGCCGTGTGCCTGAATGATTTGGTTGTAAAAAGGGGAACTGCTCTCATCAACGCAGATTGTATCTGTTGCAGCATAGAGATAGGGAAGTTTTGTGTTTACCTTGTGAGTATAACCAAAAGCATCTGTGAGTTTGAAAATTCCTGCGGGTGCTTTTTTATCACCTTCGTGTTTACGTGGTTCATCAGTTGCGTGAGGAATCTCTTTTATGCCGATTCCCCAACCCAATCCATTTTTTCCAAGATTCACGTCAATATCTTTACAAAGCACTTTTGACCCCTCATAACACTCCAATTTTGCGTGAGAAGTGTTAAAATCATCTGCGACAACTAAAACGATTTGCTGGGATGCAAACAACAATGTGGAAAAACTTACTGTAATTAAGAAACTTTTTATCATAAAGTATGGTACTATTACTATTATATGAAGTCAAGG
>JALVXQ010000148.1 GCA_027038255.1 Sulfurimonas sp.
AATAATATGATACATCTATTTCTCAAATGTATCAAAATTCATAAGTTAGAAATGTTCTAGGTAACATTAACTCTTATTTTTATGCCTAAAAACAATGTAATAATTAACTAATGTTTACTTCTCTTCTGTTTATATTTCGCCTTGAGTACTTACATCATCAATATTTTCTTCATTAATTGAAGAAATCTTTTTTACTCCATACCATCCAATAATAATGAAGACAATAGCTACAGCACTTAATAGAAATGACAATGTTTCACTAATTAAATTTGCAAATATACCAACAATTATTAATATTGCAGCAATTTTAAAAATTTTAAGTCCTGTTGCTTTTGCTACTTCAATATAACTTTTATAATAAAAGTAACTACTTATGAGAGCCATTACCAGAGCAACACTAAACGATAAAAGGTAATGTGACAACAAATTATCAAATGAAGGATTCCAACCTGACATAAACGCACTCAAAGAAAATATATATATCGCACCAAGTGAAATATATGCGAGCAAACTAATTATCATATATCTGTATGATTTTGTATTTTTGCTTAAATTATCAACTTTTTTAAGGGCTAGTAAAATAAGAATATAAGAAATAGTAAGCACTATTAAACCAACTGTTCCGTTTAAAAATTCAAATATGATAGGCAATACACTTCCAATAATCGCAAAAAGTTTTATATATCCAATATCATCTGAATGTATATTTTTTAGAGATGATACAAGCTCATCTGTTTTTTTATCTATATTTTCTGCCAATGATTTTTCTTTCTCCATTTATTTTCTCCATTTATTTTTTATATATCATATCTTTTTTTCTTAAAATATTAAAATCCGAAAGTCAGCCACATAAAGAGAATGTTTGTACCTGCTGTACCGCCTGCATTATTATTCTGAGGAACATAAGTAATTGTATATGACAAGTAATTTTTGTTTTCAAACTGATAACCAAGGCTTAGTCCACCAACAGGTAAAAAGATAGTAGTTCTTCCATAGTCAATGTCTGTCTGAGTGCTATTATAACCGCCAGTTGTTGTCCAATCTTCTGCACTTGCAACCGCTCCTGCAAGCTGAACAGACCAAAACATACTATCTGAGCCATAAAAATAGTTTCTATATTTAATGCCAAGACCTGCAAAATAAAACGGATAATCAGCACAATCCTGAAAATATCCCAAAGTCGTATATCCACTAAACCCCATTGAGCCTTTTTCACGAAAATCGTAATCAATACCCGCTCCTGGATTAAAAACCCATTGTCCATTAGAGGAACTAACACTACGAGGCGCATTATAATATGCCTCTTCTTTTTTTAAGTGATAACTAAGACCATATAAATCAAGAGAAACCTCCCCTGCACTTACAGTCGAACCAACCAAAAAACCAAAACCTGCGATGAGCGCAACTAAAGTTCGTTTTAACATTTTTAACTTTTTTTATTTGAAGATAATTTTTCAAAAGCATCTTTAATTTTCATATCTGGGTATTCAACAAGAGCTTTTAATGCTTTTGATATATCTTTGGATGCTTCAATATCAGAGACACCTTTTTTGTAACTCAAATTAATTGATGCCATTGTCTTTCCATTTGTAGTGCTAACAATAGAAAAACTTATTGAATTAACAAGGGTTTTTGATTCATTTCCACCAAATGTAGAAGAAAGTTTATAAGAACCTTTCACTGTCCCTGTTATTAAAGCATCAACATTTTCTTTTTTTAAGCTTTTTGCTAGTTCCCTAACAGAAACTTTTTTTGATTTTCCTTCCCATGCATCATCACTATTACTGTATTTATATGTATCAAATCCTGATTTCATTAGTTGTGTTTCAATATTGTCTGCAAATCCATTTCCGCCTTGTGACCACCATTCACCATTAGCAGTAAATTTAATTGCTAGAGATTTTAATTTTTTATAATCTTTACTCGTAAATCCTTTGTTTTTCGCACCATCAATTTCAACTGACTGCACCATATTATAGCCTTGCATACCAGTGTCCATGATTGTTTCGACATCACTTGCAAGTGAAGCCATTTCTCCAACACATCCTGTGAATAGAATACTTGATGTTATACCAATGAGAGCTACTTTATAAAATTTCATTTTTTTCCTTTGTAAAATATTTTGAATATTATACCAATTTTTCATTAAGTCCAATTTTTTAAGTTTTCACATCGATTAACATAATGCAGGTTCTCGTGATTTTTTGCTTAAAGTGACGCTCTGTAAGGGATTTTATGTGTTACGAAGTCATTTAATACTACTTATTTAAGCTCTATAGTCTTAAATAAGTTCATTTTTTACGATTTGGCTTAAGAAAAGAGATTGTTTTAGCGCTATTTTAGCTAAAACTTAATTAAGGTTCACAAAAAATAAATTTCTTAATTGTTACAAAAGGTAACAAAAATTCGTATAGACTTGGACTTTTCATAGTTAAGTTGGCATTTTCGCAGTTAATTTATTGACTATGAAAATTCGCTCATTTTAGGTAGAATTTTTGCAGTTAATTTCGTAGTCGTTACTTAGACATTAGAGGTGCCCTTAAATTATTATCATACTCAAAACAAGTACAAACCCAATGATGGCTACAAAAATAGAGAGAACAAAGTATATATTTTTATCGGTATTTATCTCTCTGTTTTGTAAGTGTTTTATCCATGTAACGTAGTAGCGGTAGGTATAGAGTGAAAGAAAAACTCCTGCAATTACAATGCTAATACCAAGATAATTATAAAAATCAATATGAGAGAGTTGCGGTATTTCAGCACCATGCTTACCTTTTAATTCAGCTGCAATGATATGTAAAAAAAGTTCAAACTTCTCGACAATGAAGCCCAAAATAATCAAAGAAATCGCTGTACCTATAAGTGCCGTAGTAGCGCGCTCTACCGCCATCAAATCTTTTGGGTCTATCTCTTGTGTCTCTTTGTTATTATCATTTTTTGGAATCATCACCTATCCTTGCAAACCTAATTGGTAGAGCTTCTTTCTCTCAGATGAACCTGCGATGTTAAGCTGTTTTCTATATTTTGCAATCGTTCGGCGCACCATTTTTACTTTAAATTTTGTCTCTATCTTTTCAAGCAGTTTCATATCGCTGAGTGGTTTTACCCTGCTCTCCTCTTTCACAAGTGCGATGAGATACTCTTTAATGGCAGCATTACTGACATCCTCATCGATGGCAGTGGTAAAGAACTCTTTCATCGCTAAAACACCCCTGTCACAAGCGATGTACTTATTTGCAATGGCACGTGAAATAGTCGAAGGGTTGTGCCCAAACTCATCTGCGAGTGTTTTGAGTGTCAGCGGCATTATCTGTCCACCGCAAAAGAACTCATACTGATACTCAACGATCATCAGCCCTACTTTATAAAGTGTCGCTTTTCGCATATCGAGCGCATCTACAAGACTTTTGGCCTCTTTTATCTTCTCTTTGATAAAATCATGCTCCACACCATACGAAGCATCGATGTTAATCACCGGATAGTAGGCATCATTGAGTTTGACTTCTATTTCATTGTCATCATTGAAGTATATCATCAAATCAGGAACGACCTGTGCAGAATCCTCTTGATACTCGATATTGGGCGGATTTTTAAAGCTCGATATCACCTTCATCACTTCGGAAAAATGTGCTTCATTTGAGTAGCTGTGAATCTCCTGCATATTATTGATAATCTTTACGGCAAGCATATAGGCAGCGTCCCTTATCTCAGAGTTATCAAGTTGAAATAGAAAGGACTCTGCTAAATCTTTTGCACCGATGCCAAGCGGCTCGACATGAGCAAATCGCTGACGAACTTTCTCAAAAGCATCGAGTGATATATCATGCTTGAGACAAAATTCTTCTGTATTGCCCTCATAATAGCCATTTTCATCAAGATTCTCCACTACAAAGAGCGCAATATCCTGCGAGATTGGTGTAGGAAAGAGGGGTGCACCTAACTGTTCATCGAGCACTTCAAAGAGTGAACGCGATTGAATCGTCAGTGCTTCAATCTGCTCTGTTCTGGAGTTGCTAACGGCTCTGGAGATGATTTTTCTAGGAATTTTTTTCTCAAAATCCTCTTCATAGCCGTTTTTAACCTCTACAACAGGATTGGCCTCAACAAAAGGTGCCATCGCTTCTGGCAGATCTGAGAGCGAAGAGTGCAAGATCGGCAGCCAATTACGCAGTGTGTTAGAGAGTTTGTGCTTTGTCTCAACTGACTGTGTCTGCCTTAATGCTCCCATTTTTATCTGCTACCTTTTAGAGCTTAAAGCTCTCGCCAAGATAGTGCTTACGAACGTCCGCATTTTGCCCTATCTCCTCACTCGTTCCGCTTGCAAGCAGTTCACCAGATTTGATAACATAGGCTCTGTCACAGACATCGAGCGTCTCGCGCACATTATGATCTGTTATAAGTACTCCAATGTCATAGGAAACAAGTTGCTGAATTACCTTTTGAATGTCCATCACGGCAATAGGGTCAACCCCGGCAAACGGTTCATCCAAAAGTAAAAACTTTGGTTTGTTCACAAGCGCACGGGCAATCTCAACACGACGACGCTCACCCCCTGATAGCGATATACCTTTGCGGTAGCGAATCGGCTCAATATTGAACATATCAAGAAGTTCTAAAATACGCTCTTGCTGTGCTTTTTTATCTTTAATGCCGACCTCTGCTGCAATCATAAGATTATCTTCTACACTCAAATCTTTAAATATAGAAGCCTCCTGCGGCAGATAGCCGATGCCTTTTCGCGCACGTTGATGCAGTGGCATACCGATGAGATCCTCTCCATCAAAAAAGACCTTGCCGTCACTCGCCTCTACAAGCCCGCATATCATGTAAAAGGTTGTTGTCTTCCCTGCTCCGTTTGGTCCAAGTAGCCCAACGACCTCGCCGCTTTTTACTTCAAGGCTCATCCCTTTGACTATCTCTAAATCTTTTATCTTCTTCTTTAAATCTTCTGCTCTTAATGTATGCATACGCTGTACTCTCTTGCTTTATCTGAAATCTTTTTAATATCTATACTCATCACATCTATGCCCACCGACTCTAAAAGCTCTATGAGCGCATCATCACCCCACTCTATGAAGTGCAGTCCCTCTTTCTCCAGCTCTTCAAGCATCCCAAGGGAGATGAAATGTTCAAGTCCATGGTTATAGATGTCATAATGGTAGATATTGCTTCCGTAACACTGCTGCAGAGAAAAGGTCGGTGATGTCACGTCCTCTTTTTCTCCAAGGGCTTTTACTATGGCTTTTACAAATGTTGTCTTACCGGCTGCCAAATCTCCACGCAGCACAACAACACCACTAGGAAACTCACGCAGCAGCTCTTTTGCCAAAACATCCAACTCACGCAACTCTAAAGTATACTTCTCTTTCATAACTTGTTAGATGTCTCTACAATCTGTTTGAGTTTTTTCTTCGCTCTTGCATTGCCAAGTGCCTCACGCCCCATCTCAAGACCATCCTGAATGTCACGAGCTAGACCATCGACCATCAAAGATGCCGCCGTATTTATAAGAACAATATCACGTTGTGCGTCTGTCGCAGCATTATCAAAGATATCGAACATTATTTTTGCATTGACCTTTGCATCTCCACCGGCTATGGCCTCAAGAGGTGCAAGTTTGAGTCCATATGCTTGCGGATCTATCTCTAAGGCTTCAAGTTTCTCATTTTGCAGACGCATTGCGTGAGATATGCCACTGATGCCAATCTCATCCATCCCCTCTTGTGAACTAACAACAAGGGCAGATTTTGCACCGTTTATTTTCAACGCTTCTGCCATTTTTGGAACAAAAGCCTTGTCAAAGACACCCAGCATATATTTTTCAATGCTTGCAGGATTTGTTAGGGGGCCAAGCACATTAAAAACCGTCTTTTTGTCAATGGATTTACGCACAGGCATAATGAACTTCATGGCAGGATGGTGATTCTGCGCAAACATAAAGCACCAGCCGGCCTCTTCTAAAAGATGGGCATTTTGATCCACACTCAGACCTAAATTGATTCCCAAAGCTTCAAGCACATCCGCACTTCCACTCTTTGAAGTGATAGAGCGATTTCCATGTTTTGCAACGGTTGCACCGCAGGCTGCTGTCAATATGGAAGTAGTTGAAGATATGTTAAACGAGCCTATTTTATCGCCACCCGTTCCAACAATGTCGATTGCCCGCTCACGCAACTCCTCTGAAATAGGCAAAGGCACTGCAAAGCTGCGCATAACATCTGCCGCAGCGGCAATGGACTCTACAGGCGTAGTGTCGTTTAATTCCATTGAGAGCAAAAACTCACGCATCTCGGCATCATTCATTTTATGTTCAAAAAGTGCCGTAAACTGCTCTTTTGCTTCTTCATAGCTCATGACAACTCCTTGATGTATTCATGTTGCAGTGATTTTGGTGTTGATTTTGTAGTGGGAATCTGCAAAACTTCATACTTTTTAGGCTCTTTGAGATAGTTGATAGTAATGACAGAGCCGACCTCTACATTTTTGCTTGGTTTGACAACAGTTCCGTTTATCTCCACAACACCGTTTGCAAGCATATCTTGCGCTACTGAGCGGCGTTTGGTAATATTGACAGAGTTTAAAAATTTATCTATTCGCATTCTTTGGTTTCTCAAACTTTACATAATTTTTTGTTTATTGTAGAGTAATTAAACTGAAAGAAATGTAAGATATTCAAAAAGTTGGAACATTTTTTGCAAGTCATAGAAATATGACAAATTTTTATACTTTACAACTGAGTGAAATAATACAAAAACTCCAAACGATTCTGCAACAAAAAAGCCCAAAAGAGAGAGTAGAGTTTCAAGTTCCAAACCCTGACATTGCCTCATCTACATACAATGGAGAGAGACTCCAAATCGGCAATGAAGTGGTCATCTACAGAGGCTACAAAACATGGCTAAATCTCGCCCATATTTTAGGGTGCCGCATGCTCACACCAAAAACAGTCGATGAGAACTTCATCCTTATGCGTTATGAGAAGCTCACACAAGATAGCTTTCACGCAAGCAATGCCAAAAAAGAAGAGAAATACGGTAGCAATTCCATCTTTTCAGCCATACATAAAAACGAAGAAGCAGGATTTCTACACTACTTCACACAGGCTCTGCATAATGTCAAAATAGATGAAAGAAAAAGAGTACTAAATCTCGGCATTAACAGCGGTGATGAGTTTGAGCTCATTCAAAAACTCAGCAAAAACTTTACAAACTTGGAGCTTGTCGGCATAGACTACTGTGCATCGGCCATAGAGAGTGCACAAGAGAAGTTTCAACATGATTCTAATGTGACACTCCTGCAAGCCGATATCAATAAACTTAACGAGTTGGATTTGGGAGAATTTGACCTTATCATAAGCATAGGCACACTGCAAAGCTCAAACCTGGAGTATAACAAACTGCTTATGTCCATTGTGCAGAACCAACTCTCACGCAAAGGAGCGATGATACTTGCGTGGCCAAACTGCAGATGGCGAGATGGTGAGATGCTATACGGTGCAAGAATGAAGAACTACCCTTTTTCAGAGATGTCCAACCTCTATAAAGATGTCGTTTTTGCCAAAAAATATCTACAGCAAAAAAAGTTTCGTGTCACCATCACAGGAAAAGACTACATCTTTGTTACGGCAACTTCTATAAAAAGAGATTAAAAATTACAGTTTTACTCGTTCCCAAGCTCCAGCTTGGGAATGCATATCTGAGTTTTGAAATATTGTTTATTATATGCATTCCCATCGGGGACGATGGGAACGAGTTATCCTTTTAAAATAGTCAGTCATTATATCTTGTTTCTTTACATATCCAAAGTAACTGCGTGAGCTATATTTTCTTGACCGAAACTGCATAAAATGATATACTTCGGATATACATAAAGGAGAGACAATGACGGCAACTATCTCAAAATGGGGAAATTCACAAGGCGTGAGACTTCCAAAAGAGATCATACAGCTTTTGGAGCTATCCATCGGTGATAAAGTGGAACTCAAAAGAGAGGGAAACAAAGTTATCATTGAACCGATTAAAAAAAAGAGATATGACATCAAAGAGTTGGTTAAAATGATTCCCGATGATTACAATCCTCACGAAGAGTTCCACACTCAAACAGGAAAGGAAGAGTGGTAAAGTATATTCCTGAAGCAGGAGATATTGTAGCTTTAACATTTGATCCTCAAAGCGGACATGAGCAAAAAGGCAGAAGACCTGCATTGATTGTAAGCAATAAAACTTTTAATAAGCACTTAGGACTTGCATTTGCATGTCCAATTACAAACAGCAAGAGGGGTTTTCCCTTTCATCTAAAAGTTGACAGCAAGCAGCTGACAGGCTACATCATGACCGAACAACTCAAATCAATAGACTATAAAGCCAGAAAAATCAAGTTTATCGAAAAAGCAACTAAAGAAACACTAGAAGAGGTACTTGCCATCATTGGCAGCATTGTTGAGCCTTAAGAAGCAAACCCTGATTTAAAACAATCTTTTTTCACAACTATCTGCTTCTGTTTCTCTTTTCTTTTTGTGTCTTTTTCTACAAAGATTTTCTTGCGGGTTTTTGGATCCATCTCTGTGTAGTACATGACAGCCGAATATGTTCCCGGTGTTGGGATGAAAACTTGTGCCTGTTCTGGATTCATCTTTAACTCTTGGGTTGTAAAACGCTTTAACTCTTTCATATCACTCTCTTTACAACCGGGGTGTGCCGCTATGAGATAATAGGTCAAAAATTGATTTTTCCCACTCTCTTTGTTGAGTCGGTCATACATATGTTTAAATTTTACAAGTTCATCTTTACCTGGTTTTCCCATAAGCTCTAAAATGTGTTGCTGTGTATGTTCAGGAGCAACTTTCATCTGTCCTGAGATGTGATGATCCACCATCTCTTTGAGATAGCTGTACCCATGCTCTTTATCGGCATTGATTAAATCGTAACGAATACCACTTGCGACAAAGGCATGACGCACACCCTCCACCTCTCTTACACGACGCAAGAGTTTCAAGTTTCTACTATGATCGACATGCATCACTTTACAAAGGCGATCTGCATCGACACACTTCATATGGTCACATGTCCCTTTTTTGAGTTTTTTGTCACACTCGTACCCATACATATTTGCCGTAGGACCGCCAACATCAGAGATAACACCTTTATAATCTTTGTATTTGTTAAACTCTTTTGCTTCATCGACAATGTTGTCTTCTGAACGCGTTCGTATAGTTCTTCCTTGATGCACACCAATGGCACAGAAGTTACATTCTCCCCAGCATCCATGGTGTGTCATGATGGAGAATTTAATAGTCTCCAAACATTTCACTTTTCCCTCTTTTGCATAGTATGGGTGCAACTCACGTGTAAAAGGAAGCTTGGAGTTTGCATCCATCTCATCTTCATTGAGGTAATCACAGGGAGGGTTTTGAATGAGGTAGCGTGAATCAACTGCCTGACAGAGCCCATTTGCAGATATCGGGTCATTGTTGTCATAAAAAGCATCAAACAAGTCGATATACTTCTCTTTCTCATCCAAACACTCTTGATGTGAAGGCAGCTGAATATACTCATGTACAGGCTCTTTTGAGATGTAACAAACACCCCGAATATCAGAATAATCCCGTTTTTCTTCTATGGCACAGGTAAGCTGCTGGAGTGCTATTTCTCCCATTCCATAGATCATTACATCTGCTTTGGAATCAAAAAGAATGGGCTTTTTCAGTTTGTTCTGCCAATAATCATAATGTGTAACACGGCGCAAAGAGGCCTCAATGCCGCCTAAAACAATCGGAACAGTATTTTTAAAATAGCGGCGTATAAGATTGGTATAGACCAGTACAGCTCTGTCGGGACGCTTGGTGTTGACACCTCCGGGAGTATAATCATCGGAATTTCTGAATTTTTTCGTTGCAGTGTAGTTCGAAACCATCGAATCGACACTCCCTCCACTCACACCCCAGTAGAGACGAGGTTCACCCAGACGCATAATGTCATCGGGGCTGTCAATGTCAGGCTGACCTATCATCCCGACTTTATAACCCATACGCTCAAGCATTCGACCAACCATAGAAACACCTATAAAAGGAGAGTCAATGTAAGCATCGCCGCTGACTAAAATCACATCGCAGTAGTCCCACCCTCTTGCATCCATCTCTGCACGCGTCGTAGGTAGAAAATCTCTCTCTGTAAAAGTAACAGTATCGCGTTTTGGTGCTCTATTTTTATGTCGTCTGCTCAATTTTTCACCTGATTATGATTTTTAATGTATAATACTCAATTATTCCAAAAGAAGAGCTAATATATGATGTACCCTTATGAAAATCTAGAAAATTTTACACTTCCAGCCCTGCTAAATCGTTCTGTAGAACTTTATGGCGACAAAAAAGTTCTCTCAAAAGTTTCTCAAGAGCCGATGAGTTACAAAGAGCTGCATGAGAATGTATTTGCCATGATTCAAATTCTTAAAGACAATGGCATCCGCAAAGGTGATAAAGTAGCACTTCTAAGTGAAAATATGCCAAACTGGGCAGTTGCTTACTTTAGTGTAAGCTATTTTGGTGCGGTTATCGTTCCTATTTT
>JALVXQ010000149.1 GCA_027038255.1 Sulfurimonas sp.
CCTCAAAATCCCCAATCAAACACTAGTACCCAAAGCCCCTAAAACCCCCAAGCCAAATCCACAGATCAAACAACCGTCTGATGAGACGAGTACGTGTCGACCGGATCGGACGGGGTGTGGGGAGTGTGAATTTGATTGGTCAAAAACACCTATTGTTAAGTTGATTATTTCCAAAGAATCTAAAGGTTCCTACAATGCCTATAATATCACGGGGTGGAAAAATGGGCACAATAAGGTTTTTGAAAGTCATTTTTCACCAACTTCTCAATATCATATTGAGAAAATGACAATTGATGAAATCAAAATAGCCCAAACAACTTTGATAGGCATACATAAAAAACATTTATTTGCGGTGGGGCTGTATCAATGTATTCCTAAAACATTTAAAAGTTTTTTAGTATGGGTTAAAAAGTATCAAAAAGTTACAGGCAGTATCAAATTTGATAAGAAGCTACAGGATAAGCTTCCTTGGTATTTTTGGGAAAAGAAAAGACCTATTGTTGGAAAATACTTTAAAGGTGAAATCAAAGTAGAAGATGCCGCATATGAAATATCCAAGGAATGGGCATCGGCAGGTACCCCAAAGGGTTACAAGATAGCTACCGGAAAAATTTCAAACGGCTATATGAGCTATTATGGTGGTGATGGATTGAATAAGGCGCATTATGGTGCTACCAAGGTTATTGATGCCCTTAAACGAACCAAACAAATGCTAGATAATTGTGGTGGATATCCTAAGGTTAAGAATCAACAACTTAAAGGTGAAAAATGAAAATAATTGTAATTTTTATATACGTGTTGATGTTTAATACGACAAATATATACGGCAATGAAACAATCAGATACAAAAATGATGCCCAAGATCATCTTTACCCCTTCTATAAAGATGTTCCAAATATAATTCAGTGCAATCAAAAAAAGAATATATATATTAATAAAGTATGTAGAAACAATAAACTTTTGAAATTATTCGATTTGGTTTCTAAAGCAAATGTATACGCATACGAAAATGCGACAAAAAAAGAAGTTAACCATTATACATTTAATAAAAAATACTTACATATAAATTTAAAAAGCTACTTTAAAAAAGGTCAGCTGGACACAGATAAACTTGCTTTTAATTTAAAAAAGAAACTAATGGATTTATTGGGTGGAGACTCCAAATATAAAGAAATCAAGCTATTTCACACTTCTTATATTGCAGAAGAAAACAATAATGGTATCGTATTGAGCGCACAAAATGGCAACAAAATATACCTTGGAAAAAGTTGTGATGTATTAGATTCTAGCAACAATAAAGGCACTTGGTATTGTCGTAAAGATAAATGTCATGTAATGCTTGGTAACCATACAGACTTTTTCGATATATCAGATATAACAGAAAAATATAAATGTAAAAAAGACATAAGAACGATGCAAATTCAAAAAATTCACAGGATCCTCAAGACTTTGTAAAGCATCCTCATCTCTTAACAAAAACACAATACGGAATCGAATCTGCTTTTTGGTTTTGGGACAAGAATCGACTTAACAAATTGGCTGATCAAAAAGAGAAAGCAGTGAAGTCCATAACAAGAAGAATAAACGGTGGCTACAATGGGCTGGCAGATAGAAAACACAAGTTTGAGATGATCATAAAATATTTGGATCAACAATGATTAAAAAGTTTCTTATTTTAATATGGATTATTCAAAGCTTATATGCAAACAAGCTAACTTTGCAAAAATATCTAAGTGATTTTGGACAAAAAAGTCTACTGCATTGGCATGACCAAAACGGTAGTATTAAATTAGATTTTAAAAGAAAGGACATTCATGTTGATGGCTCTCCAACTCTTGCCATATTGAATAATAAAGTAATTGACACCTTTCCCAAAAAAGATGATATAAAAAAAATATGCCCCGATTTTGAAATTTCATTTTTTGAAATTTCACTCATTGATAAAGTAGTATATAATACAAAAAAGCATTATATTGCCATTTTGACAACCAATCAATATACTTACACACCTGGCAGTGGAGGTGTCATGCCTTTTTATGGGTATCATTTATATGTTTATTATATAAACCCTAAAAATAATAAAATAATCAAAGTCCCTAAATTTGATAAAATAGGATGGGGTGACGGGATGTTGGAAGGAGGGAATAGAGACCATATAGAAAAAACTCATTGTTACCATGATGATAAAATTTTACTAAAATGTCCCTATATAACAGAGAGTAAAATACGAGGATATTTGGATACATTGCCTGCTATGATTAAACATAAAAATAAATTAAATAAGCAAAGCCATCATCAACTTGTAGTCACCAAAAAAGGAATCATCGACAAAAAAAATAATGATATTTTAAACAAACATATCACATTAATCCCAACAACATACAGTTTTTATATATTTAAAGATAAACGTGGAGATGAAGGAATATATAAAGAGGTTAGATTGGGTTC
>JALVXQ010000150.1 GCA_027038255.1 Sulfurimonas sp.
AGGCTAAAAAGGGAAGTTCCTTTTCCTAAAAGCCTCATAACAATATTTTCACCATGATTAGTAGGTAATGTTGAAATCCTTAAATCAAATTCTTCATTTAAAAAGGAGTAGCTAAAAGAGCCATCTTGTGGTTTTCTCTGTTCTGAAATATCTAAATTACATATAATTTTTATACGGGTTACAATTTGAGAATGTAGTTTTTTCGGCAATGAAAAATAGTGTTTTAAAACACCATCTATACGATAAAATATATGAATAGCAGAATTTTCAGGTGTAATATGTATGTCAGTAACTCTATCTTTAACAGCATTGTTAAGTAAAAGGTTTACTAAATGAGGGATATCTATCGCTGCGTTTTGTAATGTTTGTTTTACTAATTCAGAAATTTCTTTTTCTATTGGGTTAGCCATTTGATAATAATATATTTCACTATATCGTGCTATAGAAGCTTCATCAACAACAACTAATTTTATCTGTTTAAGTGATATCTTTTTAAGGTAATCAATGGTCATAATATCATTGACATCTTGCATAGCAACTGTTAAAGTTGTTTCATCAACACTGATAGGTAAAATATTTTTATTTTGTGCTATTTCGTGTGGTACTAATTTTAAAGCCTCTTGAGTGGGAACAATGGTTGAAAGATCTACATATTCAAGTCCATTTTGCATAGCAATAGCCTCTGCAATTTCATTGGATGTGACAAAATCTAAATCTTGCAAAACTTCACCAAAAAACATTGGGTTTGCTTTTTGGACAGTCAGTGCAACCTGAATCTGCTCTTCATTAATAAAACCAGCTTCTTCTAATAGTTTTCCTATTGGTTTATTTTGTGCCATTAGTTTCCTTTATTATCTACTGCCAGAGAAACTTCTAATGTTAGGTAAGCCCTCACTGCTAGATGGCTTAGCATTTATTGTTATAACATAGTGTTTTGTGTTTGTTCTTTCAGTATCATTCTCTGTTGCAGTACAAGTTCTTTCACTTGTACCTGAACTATTCGGTGTACCATAAAAACTATTGTTTGTATCTGAGAATTTAATGTCTTTATCATCACTTGGTGTACAAGAGATTGAAACAGAAGAAACATTATTTTCTACATATAGTGTAGCACCATAATTTTGTCCTTCATTGGCTGTAGGTAATGAAGTGTTTATAATTCTAAATGGTTTTTGACTGCATTGTGCCTCTTCTTGCAGTTGTGCTAGAGTAACCCAGTCTGCGACATCATCATAGTTTTCAGCTATATTTATGGGAGTTTTATTGTCGTCAACTTTTGTTTCATAATCATAAATTTTTACGGTATGCCCACTCTTTGCTGTTTGCATATTGTGATTTGCTCCTTCTGAAACTATAACAAAAGCGATATTGTTAATAGTTTGCTTTACAGTATTAAAATGTTTCTTTTGTATTTTTAATGATGTTGACTGTACGCTACAAATATTTTTTTTATTTAAGTTGTTGGCATAGGCATATAAAAGCTGATGTTGATTACTTTTTATAGGTGATAGATTCTGATCAAAATAAGCTACAGGTGGTAGTATATTGTAATTTAAAATTGTATTTCCTAAAACAGCTTGTTTTGCAACCTGTACATCATCCTGCGCTCGTGAGATTTGTGCTCTTTCACGCATAACTTTAAGGATTTTAAATGAACCTCCTATTAATAATCCAATGATGACTAATACTATAGATAATTCTATAAGTGTAAACGCTGATTTTTTCATGATTGATTCCTTAATTCTTGTAATCTTTTTGCCACTGCTTTATAGATGTCACTCTCATTATGTACACTCCTGTACAATTTTTCATATAAGGGGAGTGCTTTATTGATTTGTTCTAAAGTATCTAAAAAACGAGCATATGCGTACATATTATAGATGTCACTTCTATTCTTTTCATAAGCCATTTTATAAAATTTTAATGCTTGAATAGGTCTATTTAGTTGCTCATAGTAGTATCCAGCGAGCACGGCAAGGTGTCCTGTTCTATCGAGTGCTATATAGTTATGTAAATTTGCATAAAAATTTGGTTGTAGTGTTCGTACTGCTGCGTTTGCATACGCGTAAATAAAACGAGCAGGAAATTTATCTTTGTCTATTATATCTTTTGCTTCATCCCAAGATCCATATTTTCCATACAAAAAGCATAAATTATTTTTAATTTTACTATTAGTTACTCCCGCACTTAGTAACATTTCATAGTCTATTATTGCTTTTTGCTCATCATTGCTTTTATAAGCATTGTTGGCTTTTGAAATAAGCTGTGATATGCTATATCTAGAGAATTTCGGTGTTTTTTTCTTATTGTGTTTTAGATTTTTATTTTGCATTAATTTTAATTGTTTTGGAGCAATTTTTATAATATAGGCATCTTTATATCCAATTTTTTTTACTTTGTTTAAGATTTTTGATAAGTTTTTAATATGAGAAGCTCTTGCATAG
>JALVXQ010000151.1 GCA_027038255.1 Sulfurimonas sp.
TAGCCACACATGACGACATAGAGGCAACCCTAAAACTACACGCCAAGTATCAAGTAGATAGCATAAAAGAAGAGGACAAAAAAGATGGTTTTGTCACTACTGCATTTACAAGAGAAGAACTCACCCATCTCATAGAACAGGAACAAGGGTTGTTTATAGCCAAAGAAGGAGATGAGGTGTTGGCGTATGTTATGTCTGCATCATGGGAGTTTTGGTCTAAATGGGAGATGTTTAGACATATGATAGCTGACTTGCCAAACCTAAGCTACAAAGGTGTACAACTAAGCACAGAAAACTCTTATCAGTATGGACCTATCTGTATAGACAAGCGTGTACGAGGTACGGAGGTACTACCAACCATATTTGACTTTGCACTAAAACATATGTCTAAACGCTACCCCATACTGGTAACCTTCGTCAACCAAATTAACCCACGCTCCTACGAAGCACATCACCGAAAATTGGGGCTAGATATTATCCAAGAGTTTGAATTTAATGGCAATAGGTATTGGGAGATGGGATGTTTGACATCATAATAGTTTCTAGTCATTGCTTTTTTGATATACTATAATACTGCATCACAATAAGCAAGGATTAACTTGATTAATTTAGATAAAAAAGTATTTAAATCATTGTCAAACTCTGATAATGGAGAGGTTGGTAATAATACTATCTTTTACTATTCTCAGTGTAACAATATTATCTCAGCAGAGTATAGTGGAGGAGAAATTATCAAGGGTAATTTAATAGGAAAACAGTTAGATGATGGTAGTTTTGATTTTGTCTATCATCATATAAATCGTAATGGGGATTTAAAAATAGGCAAATGTTTATCGCGTGCCATATTGTTAGAAAATGGAATGATAAAGCTATTTGAAAAATGGCAATGGTTAAATGGTGATTTCTCAGAAGGAGAATCTGAGCTTCTTGAAATAGACAAATTAAACAGATGAAAGATAATCTATACACCTTCCCAAAAGCACTCTACAACATAAAAGGTGTTACTGTTCTTTTACATCATGACAATGATTGTATTTTGCATAAAAAACTACATAATGATGTAGAGAATGCCGATGTATTAATCGTCTCACATGTTATAGTTTTTGTCGTAAACGGCAGGGTGGAGATAACTACAGATGACGGCAAGCATATGGTTGCTACCAATGGAGAAATGCTCTTTATGCCAAGAGACAGCTATATGGTTTCTGACTATGTACGAAACGGTCAGGATTTAGAAGTTTTTTTACTTTTTTTCAACCATGAGATTGCACTCTCTTTTTTAGGTAGCAACATAACGCCAAAGCAAACATCAGAGACGATCTGTAAACTGAAAGCCTCACAAAATATCTCTTATTTTTTTGAGTTGCTTCAAAAGATGTCGTTTTCAAATAAGCACAATAAAGAACTGCTGACCCTTAAAATTTTAGAATTTTTGCACCTTGTTTTACAGGACAACAAGGTTCTCTTTATAGAAACGCTCTATGCCTCCGAAAGAGGCAAGCAAAAACGTGACATTACGACATTTATGCTTGAACATCTCGATAAAAATTTAACCGTAAGCGATTATGCTTCGCTTGTGGGCATGAGCCTTTCAACGTTTAACAGAAAGTTTAAAGAAAAATATCACAAAACACCAAAATCATGGCTCATTGAGCAGAAGATGCGTAAAGCATGCAACCTTCTAAAAGAGGGAAACTCCGTTACCAAAACTGCTTTTGATCTTGGCTATTTAAATGTTTCAAACTTCATAAAAACATACAAATCCGTCTATGGGCAAACACCAAAAAGCATGCAAAAAAATGCGATATAACCAAAAATAACTACTTTTGACATTTTGTAAGTAGTTATCCGTTCTGTTTCCTGTCATAATGCACCATCAACAACTAAAAGGAATAAAATGAAACGCATTGTATTACTCTTGATATTTGGATTTCTAAGCCTCTCTTACGGAAATAACGCCAAAGTAGAACAAGTACTAAACAACTACATGGATGCATGGCAAGAACATAATATTACAAAGATAGATAGCTACTATGCCGATAATGTTATCTGGTATGACCTGCCTTCTGGTAGCACAACAAAAGGAAAGAACGCAGTTACCAAAGCAATTACCGATGCATTTATGGCATATGTGCCTGATATGTTTTGGGTCAAAACCGGTGACCTGTTTGTAAGCGGCAATACCATCACTTATGAGTGGACATATGGCGGTACTTTTAATGGATTATGGGGAGATAAAAAGATTCACAATAAAAAATTCAATATCAAAGGAATCAGTACGACAACTATTGACGATCAAGGCAAAATCATTGCCCAAAAAGACTATTATGATCTGTATGGTTTTATGAAGCAGTTGGGATTGGTAGAGTAAAATTTCTTTTTAAGTCCTTGTGCACTACACTTTCACCAACAAACTAAAAAGGAGAGCACCATGAAACCG
>JALVXQ010000152.1 GCA_027038255.1 Sulfurimonas sp.
CATCACACTCGGTTTCAGCCGGACAGGAGAACACGGACTCACCGCGATGCTGAGATTCGGTGCGCACGCCTTTTCACCCTTTTACTTTACCGGAGCAGTCGACCGTCCCGACGCAAAAAATCTCTATCTGCACTACAAATATGAAAACGACCGCTTTTTTCTCGAAACAGTCGGCGGCATCACCTCCTACCGTGACAAAGCGCTCGAACAGACCAAACTGATCACCAAAGATATGCACGCCCGGGAAATAGACATTCAGGCTGGCTACGCCCTGAACACCGATACCACCCTCACACTGGGATATATGCTGCTCGATCTGGATGAAAAAGGCAACCTCGCCTTCGACCAAAACCTGCTGACTCTGAGCATGAGTGTACAATGGCCATGAATAGTAACATGAAACCCCTGCTCCTCCTGCTCCTCGCACTCACTCTGCACGCAGCAGACGAAAAATACCTCCTCGCACTCAAAGCCTACTACGACAACAACCGCTCCAACGACGCACAGGCGATCAGCCTCCTCTCCGAAGCCGTCACTAAACATCACAACCCCGACGCCGCCTTCCTGCTCGGCGTCGCCTACGGAGAAGGCAACATCGTCCCCAAAGACCTGAAAAAAGCACTCTACTGGTACGAGAGTGCCGCCAAACTCGGCGACAAAGACGCCATGCTCGCCACAGGCTGGCTCTACTACAAAGGCGAAGCGACCAAACAAGACCTCGAAAGAGCGAAAATGTGGTTTCAGAAAGCAGCGGAACTGGGAGATCAGGACGCGGCGGAGATGGTGGGGTTTATTGAGGGGATGGAGTAGTGGGATTGAGAAATGTTTTTTGTCTTGACCTTTAAAATGACTAATCAAAAAGCCGCCCGCGGTTTTTTGATTAGTCCCCTTTGATTTGTTATGGTCTTACAGCCCATAATATTTAGATATTGCTGTAGCTAGTAAACTACTAGCAGCCCCAATACCTATATCCCAACTTCCACTAGACGCCTTGCTTATCATTGTACCTATCCATGCACTAACTTTAGTCCCAAACTTTCCACTTTGGGTTGGTTCTGGATCTTCCAGAAGGGCAGAATACAGTTTTTCAATATCTGAATCTTCCACACTATTTGATTTTAATGTGTTAGCTAATGAATCAAAATCGTTTTTTGTAATTGTTTGTGTTAGATTTAAATCCATTGTACTATTACTGATATCACCTAATACACCTTGGAAGTTGTGAATATTTATACTTGCACTTTCCAAGGCTTTGTATTTTTCACTCTCTGAAAATGTTAGACCATTTCCTATAATGCCTTCTTCTTCCAACTGTAATGCCCACTCTAAAATACGTGTTCTTACAGCATCAATGATTGCCGCAACTTGATTTCGACCTATAATCCTTACTACAGGTAACTGAACAAAATCACCTTGTAGTTCCATTAATGAAGCTTGTTGCGAATGAGACAATGGAACACTTAGAAAATTGTTGTCACGACTATTTTGTCTTAGTAAATTTTCTAAACTTTCTATGGCATCTCTGATCTCAATATTACAAATTAAATCAGCAAGCTTTTGATTTCCAAGTACAAATGGTTGCAAACCATGATAGGGATTTTTCACTTTTAATTCGGAAGATATTTTTCTATATTCAGGAATATCATTCTGTCTATAGCCATGTAACTCACTATTAATCCAATTTTTGAAATCATCTAGATGGAGTTTTGATGCAACCAATAGTGCTTTTCGTAATAGGTCTGTAATATCATTTTGGCGACTTGTAGCCAGTGACTGAAGTTCTAAAATTATTGATTGAGCCATATTCTTCCTTTCACCCTAACGACCATCTTGAAAAAAATGTTGTTTTTTTAGTCTTGTTTGATAATTATATGAACTATTTTTCTCAAAAAAATTTTGTACCTCGGTTAGAAAAGGCATATTTCTCATCCAAGTGTAATTTATATTAATACTACTTATCAATATTATTCGCCAATGTATATTTAATGTTTCTATTGTTTCCTGTTTTAATTAAAATACCATCGGCAACTAAACTATGAAGTATTCGATATACAGTTACTCTACTTAATGAAAGATTTTCTGCAATTTGGGCAACAGATGCTTCTTCTACTTTTTTTAGCATATTTATTATTTCTCCAGAATATTTTATATGTCTACTTGATATACTTGGTGTCATTTGCTCAACTATTTCTTTTGTAGCATTAACACGTGCTTTAATTGCATCAAGTTCATCTTGTGCTTCAGTTTTTATGTCTTGTTTTTGTATAGTTTCAACTGTTTTGGATAGTTGCCTTACATCTTCCATAAGTCCATTGATATTGTTTTTTAATGAACTTTTTATGTCTAAAGCTTCTAAAAAATTATCTTCATCATTATAATCACTTGGGGCATATAGTGCAGTTGGATTTTTATGTAACATTAAGAAAAATAATAT
>JALVXQ010000153.1 GCA_027038255.1 Sulfurimonas sp.
TTTTGTAATTTGCTCACAATAGCACCCTTATGGAATCGCTACGGCTTCAAGCACTTTTTGAATAATCTCATCACTTGTTATGCCTTCCGCTTCTGCTTCATACGTGAGCACAATACGGTGACGCATTAACTCTTTTGCGATGTAGGCAACATCCACAGGCGTTACAAAATCTTTGTTTCGCATAAATGCCATAGCTTTTACCGCTTTAAACATGTCAATACTGACACGCGGCGATGCACCAAACTGGATGTAATCTTTAATCTCTTCAATCCCATACTGCTCTGGATATCTCGTAGCATTGACAATTTCTATCATATACTTCTCAACCTCAACATCTACATGTATCTCACGTACAGCATTTTTCAATGCATCCAGCTCACCTTTTTCCAACACAGGCATAATGTTTTCAAACTGTCCGCTTGAGATTCTGCGAGCAATTTCAAGCTCTTCTTCTTTTGTGTTGTAACCTACAACAAGTTTGAGCATAAAACGGTCAAGCTGCGCTTCAGGGAGCTGATAGACACCCTCTTGTTCAACAGGATTTTGTGTAGCCATAACGAAAAACGGAAGGTCGATTTTAAAAGTGCTGTCACCGATGGTAACCTGTTTCTCCTGCATCACTTCAAGGAGTGCAGACTGTACTTTTGCAGGCGCACGGTTAATCTCATCTGCAAGTAAAAGATTCGTAAATATAGGACCCTTTTTAATTTTAAACTGATTGTTTTGTGGATCATAGATTTCAGCACCTAAAATGTCTGAAGGAAGAAGGTCAGGTGTAAACTGTGCACGTTTAAAGTCCAAACCAAGAGCTTTTGAAAGTGCATTTACCGTGGTTGTTTTTGCAAGTCCGGGCACACCTTCAATGAGGATATGACCTTCACATAAAAGAGCGATAAGAAGAGAATCTATCATCTTCTCTTGCCCAACAACTACTTTTGCAACTTCTTTTTTTAAATTTTCTATCTTAGAAATCATATCTTCACTACCTTATTGTTTGTATATAATGAAAGTATATTCCTTTGTGGTAAATAGGTTTTAAACCGTTGGTAAATAGTTAGTTAATGTCCAGATTAAGCACCTTCGCTATACCCTCTTTTTGAATAAGTTTATTGAGCTTTTTGACTAAATCCTGTTTTGCGATGCTGTAACCCTGCGATGACTGCCCAATGAGATTAATAGAATTTGTCGCGATGACATTGGAGTGCGCATCTTTAGTCTTAATGGTTATATTTGAGCGGGCAAGTGTAAAACCATAGGCACTCGCTCTCTTTATATCTGCATTCACATAGACTCTAAAGTGCTTTTGGTTATTGAGCTTTTTTATCATCAGTTTTTTTGCACTTAAACCTTTGGCAATCGGAGAGGCCAGTGCTTTATAATTTGCATCAACCCAGAAGCTTATACTCTGCAGAAGTTTGTCATGCTTTTTTTGTATCTTTTCATACTTTTCTAAAAATACTTTTGTATTGAAACTTGTTTGTAACACAGACATTACCGCTAAGGTGTTTTGCAGATTCTCTAAAGAGTTGAGTGATTTTTTGTAAAATGCCAGTTGCGCGAGTGCATTTTTATCGCTGATATTTTTTTCTTGGCTCTCTATGAGTTGAAACTTTTGTGCCAACTCCCTTTTGAGTCCATCAAAGAACTTCTTTTTATCTACTTTAACCAAGACTGCATAGTGTTTAAAACCCAACTTTTCAGATTTTAAGAGCTCATAATTTGTAACGCTTATCTTTTGTATCTCACTCTGCGTTTCATTTACATATGTTGCATCTGAACTGTTATGGTATGTACCCTCTCTTACAACAGTTTTTGCACTCTGTTTTGAAGATATAGAGACACTTAACGTCGAGAGAAGCAGTGTCAGTGCATTTGTAATCGCTTCTTGCTTATCTTTACCATCACCTACTGCGTAGAGTTCTTTTGCATTAGAGAGTGGTGGCTGTGCGTACCAGGAAGGCAAAGCTTCTTCTTTTACGACAACTCTTTTTGAAGAGCCGCAGGCTGTAAAAAAAAGCACGGCGCTCATTACGAGGTATATAATTTTTTTCATCGGTTTAACTGCTTCATTGTTTTTTCTCTTTTTGCTATTAAGGAGTTTATACGCAATATTGCTTCATTGATTTCACTCACAGGTTCTATCATCAGGTTATCCGCATAATCATAGTACTCTTTTGCCTCTTTATACTTCCCCTGCGCCTCTTTAATGACACCGAGATTATAAAACGCAACATAACTTTTTCCGTCAGTCGAGTCAATGAGACGTGTTAAAAACTGCTCTGCTTTATCATAACGACCCTGTTCGATGTACTCCAAAGAGACTTTTAAAAGTTTTTCCTGCTCGCTTGTATAATCTAAATCCGGATCATCCAAGAGTGCTACAGAAAACTCTCTGTAGTGTGGTGTCAACTTATAGGTAAAACTGTTTG
>JALVXQ010000154.1 GCA_027038255.1 Sulfurimonas sp.
CTTGTGGGTTTCGCTGCGCTGCACATTCACACTGCATATCTTGCTGAAATTCGTTCACTTGTTGTAAAAGATGGCTTTCGTGGTCAAAAAATAGGAGAAAAATTAATTAATAAAGTTCTTGACGAGGCTAAATCACTTGGTCTGCAGAGAGTTCTCAGCTTAACATACAAACAATCTTTTTTTGAGAGATTAGGTTTTGTCGAAATTCCAAAAGAGTCACTCCCCGAACATAAAATCTGGGCTGATTGTATTAAATGTAAACACTTTCCGATATGCAACGAAGTATCTCTAATCAAAAACCTATAGTTCCATTGTTCTATATTGTACTCTATGTACTTTATAGCTCACTTGGCAGTATTTATCCCTTCTTCCCACCCCTCTTGTCTATTTTATTTGTACTTTTTTCAAGAGCACTCAAAAGGGGAGACTCTATTGCTGTTATCCTTATTACCTTTTGTCTACTTGTTTTTGAAGCAAATTACGGATATCTGCTTTTCAGTTCTGTTATCTATTTTTATATTCAGTATAAGTTTATAATGCCAAAAATTATTCAAAATTTTTCTTGTAATTTTTGTATTAAGATTTCCTATGTGCTATTTACTTATTTAGGCTATTTTGCCTTTTTAACACTCATCTCAAATATTTTTTTATTAGAGGCACCAGAGATAAACTACTATATAGTATACTATATAGTGATTGAGTTTTTTATAGTGAGTCTCATATGAAAATAAAATTTATAATTTTACTCTTTGTCTCCGTCTGGCTGGCTCTCATTGTACGAGTCTTTTTTCTGGCTGTGCAGTCAAACAGCTATTATGCAAGACTTTCACAGCAAAATGCCATCAAGCATGAAAAAATCGCTCCAGTACGAGGTGAAATTGTTGATGTAAAAAATCGACCTATTGCCATTAACAAACTGGGATTTAAGATAGAGCTTGCTCCACACCTGCTGACAAAAAAACATAAAAATGAGTTTAAAGAGGAAGTGGCACTTTTAACGAAACTTTTGCCCTCTTTAGATAGAGAAAAAATTATAAGAAATTATAAGAAAAAAGACTCTTTTTATAATCATAATTTCATTGATGTTGTGCAGTTTATTCCCTATGAAGAGATGATGCCTGTCTACTCCGTGCTTAATTTACGAACAAATATAAAGATTGTCCCGGCTCCAAAAAGACACTACCCTTACAAAAATATAGCTGCACACATGATAGGCTATGTAGCACGTGCTAATCAAAAAGATATAGATAAAAATGAAGTTCTTGATCTTATTGGCTACACAGGAAAAACGGGGATAGAAAAATATTACAATCATTATTTGCAAGGAACTCCGGGTGAGCGTGAGATAAAAGTCAATGCCGATAATCAGGAGATAGAAGAGCTTATGTATAAAAGTCCTGATGAGGGTAGAAAATTAACTCTCAATATGGATATTGAACTGCAAAAGTATATATCTTCATTTTTTTTAGGTAAAGTAGGTGCTTTTGTTGTTATGAAAGTGGATGGTTCCATACTTGCAGCTGGGAGTTTTCCAAATTATAATCTCAATATTTTTGTCTCAGGGATGAGCTATAACATGTACGATAAACTCTCTTCAAGCCTCGATCACCCTTTTACAAATAAGCTTACACATGGGCTATACCCTCCTGGTTCAGCAATAAAACCTGATTTGGGTCTTTTGTATATTACTGAAGGTTTAAATAAATATTCTAGTGTAAATTGTGAGGGTTCTGTTGTTATTGGTGGGCGTACATTTCGATGTTGGAAAAAAAGAGGACATAAACATACAAATATCACTAAAGCAATTCGGGAAAGTTGTGATGTTTATTTTTATGAAGGAAGCTTACTTCTTGGGAATGAAAAAATGAGTAGGGGATTAACAAGATTTGGATTTGGAAAAAAAACTGGAATAGATTTGCCAAATGAATTTATTGGTGTTGTTCCTTCTCGTAATTGGAAGCGAAAAAAATACAACAAGTCATGGAATATAGGAGAGACCGTTAACATGTCAATAGGACAAGGTGACTTTCTTGTAACACCGCTACAAATAGCACAGCAAACAGCACTTTTGGCAACAGGGAAACTTCCGACTCCACATTTTGCAAAACGCATAGGAGATAAACCTTATAAAAATACCCTCCATGATGTTTTGACTCTCAAAGAAAAAAAAGCACTTCCTGTAATTAGGGAAGCAATGTATGAAGTTTGTAATTCTCCCCATGGAACAGCAACGCATTACCTGAGTTCAAAAATAAAAATTGCAGGAAAAACAGGAACCGCACAAGTTATTGGAATTAAACAGAACATTAAAAAGCGTAAATTAGAGCATGAACTTTCTTATTACAATCGTTCTCATGCATGGTTGACCACATATGGACCTTATAAACATCCACAATATATTGTTACTGTTATGATTGAACACGGTGGTCACGGTGGGCATGCTGCAGGTAAGATTGTCTCAGATATATATAACAAGCTCTTAGAGCTTGGCTATATTAAAAAATAGTTTTAAAGAGAGTGAGAGATGAAAAGAGCAAGGATAGTCAATAAAAAAATACCGCCTGCTTTATTATAAATTTTATTTGCAAGTATGAAGAGCAGGGCGATAGAAGCTGATGCTAAGATTAAAAAGTCATAACTTGTTGCATTGAGATTAATAGTGAGAGGATGAATAAGCGCTGAGCCCCCTAAAACCATTGAAAAATTGGCAACATTTGAGCCAATGATGTTTCCAATGCTCATCTCCGCATTCCCTTTTTTTACAGCTACAAGCGATACAACAAGTTCCGGCAGTGAAGTGCCAAGTGAGATAAGGAAGAGACCGATAATCCACTCGCTTACATCAAGACTGCGTGCAATGTTTGTTCCGCTTTCCACGACAAAATTTGCACCGCCTATAGTAAAAAGAAAACCGATGCCAAGTAGGAGCACACTTTTTCCCCAGTTAAATTTCTCTTTTTGTAAATCTTCATCAATCTCGCCTTCAAGATCATCTTTAGAACCTGTAAAAAGAAACATAAGGTAAGAGACCATCATCAAAATAAATAAAATGCCGTCAAATCTACTGATAACACCATCTTGAATCATTATATAAAATATAACAACAGGCACAATAACCCAGGCACTGTCTTTTGCAAAAAGATTTCTTTTGGGATTCATGGACTTGGCAATCATAAAAACAATACCAAGAACAAGTGTAATGTTGAAAATAACACTACCCACAACATTGGCAACAGCCATATCGCTTTTCCCATGATAAGATGCCATCATAGAAGCAGCCATCTCAGGGAGAGATGTTCCAAATGCAACGAGTGTTGCTCCAATAACAAAGTGTGAGATGTTAAAATGTAGAGCAATGCGCTCACTCTCTTTAATGATAAAATCTGCTCCATAGATCAAAGCAGCCATTGCAGCTAAAAATATTATATAATCCATTATTACCCTTCTGTTCTTACTATTAAACTGTGTGGAAGATTAAGCTGCAAAATGAGTTTTTCTTCCATAGCTCTCATCTCCCCATTGTCGCATTCATGATCATAGCCTAAAAGGTGTAAAATCCCATGAATAAACAGAAGTGAGAACTCATCATCTTCACTGTGTTCAAACTCTTGAGCTTTATCTTTTACATAATCTATTGAAACCATAATACTCCCAAGAGGTGCCATCGGCATAGCTTCATAAGGGAAACTGAGCACATCAGTAGGCTTATCTATACCCCTGTGCTCTTTGTTTACCTCTTGTATCTGTGCATTGGAAGTAATGATAAGCTCTATATCTTTTTGTGTTAAAAGAGTCACAATAGTGTCTAAAAATTTTTCATTTACAGTGTAATCTGTTTGGTTATCTATATCAATCATAAGTGGAATTATAGCGAAAGAGAGGAGTCAAAGATAGAAGAATTAAGCAGTTAAGTTAACATTTCCACCAATTCCTGTTTTTTGTGCAGTCATCTGTTGTGATTGTACCTGAGCACTATCTAAAATCTGTGTTATCTGTTTTTTTTGTACGTCTATAGCTTTTTCCATAGCGGTAGATCCTGAACTTTGTGTTGTGTTTGGAGTTGTTGATGTTGTTGAAGAAATCATGATAAACCCTTTTTGTATATCTTAATACTATTATATTGCTATTTTTATTTGAAAAAGATTAAAAAAATAATTTAGATATGCTAAAATCACACTATGAAAGATACAAATAAAAAAGCAGTCTGCATTATGAGTGGTGGTATGGATTCTACTCTGGCAGCATATATGATGAAAAACCAAGGTTATGAAATTGTCGCGGTACATTTTAATTATGACCAAAGAACAGAGGCAAAAGAGTTGGAGTGTTTTGAATCTATTTGCAAAAATTTAAATGTTACAGAGCAGTATATTTTAGATTTGGATTTTTTCAAGCAGCTTGGAGCTTCCGCACTTACCGATAAAAGTATAGAAGTGCCGACGAACGGTATAGAAGAGGGCGTTCCTGTAACTTATGTACCATTTAGAAATGGTATTTTCCTCTCTATGGCTGCTGCAATCGCTGAAAAAGAGTCTGCAGAAGTTATTGCAATAGGTGTTGTTGAAGAGGACAGCAGCGGGTATCCTGACTGTCGTGAAGATTACATTGCTGCGATGCAAAAGGCTATTAATCTCGGCACAAAAGATGAAACAGACATAGAGATTAAAATGCCTCTTGTACACCTGAAAAAATCAGAGATAGTCAAAGAGGCATTAGCGCTTGATGTCCCACTACAACTGACTTGGAGCTGCTATAAAAATGAAGAGAAAGCATGCGGTGTATGTGACAGCTGTAGACTGCGACTCAATGGCTTCAAAACAGCAGGTGTCAAGGACCCTATTGTCTACATCTAAAATCAATTTTAGGGATTATGAGGTAAATATTATCTGTAATCCACGCCTTAAAAACAGTTATATACGTATAAATCCTGATGATACAATAACCGTTAAAACTCCCTACCGGTCAAATAGTTTTGCATTGGAATTTTTAGAAGAGAAGCGTGCTTGGGTTGAAAAGCAGATGCAAAAAAATGCTATGCAGGAAAAACTTGAAATAAATCTGGAAGATGAATTTCTGCTTTTTGGGGAGCGATACAGTATAGATGCTTCCGAAGCAGAGTTTCTCAGAAAGAAGTTGCATAGATTAAAAACTTCAAGTCATGAAAAAATTATGAAATGCTATGACATTTTTTATAAAGAGCAGGCAAGAGAGTACCTTACAAAGCGTACAGAATATTTTGCGTCAATTATGAAACTAAAATATAAAGATTTGAAATTTCGTAAAATGAAAAGCAGATGGGGAAGCTGCAACTCTTTAGGTGTGCTTACGTTTAACAGTGAGTTGATGAAGCTTGAGAAGAGGCTTGTTGATTATGTTGTGGTGCATGAGTTGGCGCATTTGGTACATATGAACCACTCAAAAAGCTTTCACGCTCTAGTCGATGTGTATATAAAAGATTCTAAAGAGATCAGAAAAAGATTAAAAGCAGTTAGAATCGCTACCTAAGCACTTCAGAGAATATTTACTCGAAGGTGACCACATCATCCATCCATTTGCCCCAACATCTTCTGTCGCTTTTATCTGTGCCTGAATCTCTGCTCTTTTATACTCTTTTTTTCTTTTTGTGTAGTCTTTGAAGTATTGCAGCCACGGTCTCACGCGACTGCTTGGAATCCTGTCTTGGATGGTCTTTACACTTCTAAAAACGACTTCATACGGATGTTCAGAGGGGTAGTCAAAATAAAAAGAGCCTTTTGAAAACCCGGAAGGGTAAAGCATCGGTGCCAGATAGTCTGCATGCGCAGCAAGTGATTGCACGGTTTGTCCTATACCGTTGTCATCTTTTGCCCAACAGATATTGCCGTAGGTGTCAACAGAAATAAAGACACCGTATTTTCTGAGTCTTGTTTTTGCTTCATCTAAAAAACTCTCTATTGCTTTGACACGGCTCTTTTGTGTACTCTTTTTTGAGTAGATGAGACCTGTTTTTGCCGGAAAACGTATGTAGTCAAAATTAATCTCATCATAGCCGACTTTGGCAGCTTCTTCTGCCATTCTAATTGCATAGTCATGAGAACGCTTGTCAAAAGGATCCACCCAAGCCATATTGTCATGGTTCCGCCAGATAGTTTGGTTTTCATCATCCCTTTTAATCGCATAGTCAGGGTTGTTTGCAGCTTGGAGTTCATCTTTAAAGGTCACGATTCTGGCAATAGTGTAGATATGTTTTTCTTTCATCATCTTTATAAATTTTTTAATATTGCGATTGGTACGGTTTAAGTGTGCTCCATAAGAGTTGGCCTGTTTAAATCCTGTCCAGAACTGTGTAGAGCCATACTCGTTTTTCACATCGACAACTACTGCATTGGCTTCGGTCTGATCAATTAATTCAAGTATCTTTTTCAAGGTTTTTGAGTTGTTACTCGCACCCCAAAATGTAAGATAGAGCGCTTTTACTTTAATGGCTTGCAGGTATATTTTTGTTTTGTTGGTATCTGTATTAAAAGAGTAGGGTCTGTATCCATATGCTTTGACGTGTAGAAGTGTCTCATTTGAATCCATAAAAAAAGAACCATTTATATCACTTCTTACATCATGAACAGAGTCACTGACAATGGCATTTTGTATAGGCAGAGAGCTGTTACTGTCTATCAAGGTACCCGAGAAGGAAGCAAAAAGAGACTCTTGTATAAGTAAAAAAAGAAGGAGAACTGTTTTCATTTGATGCACCCCATGAAATTTATGCGAATCATACTATCTTTTAGCTAATGAGAGTTATCTAACGTTTAAAAAGTATCTTAAGCTGACATCACTCCACTCTTTTGAGAGCTGCAGGTACTTCTCAATAGAACCATAAACTGTTTTAAAGTCACTGTTTTGCGCACTTAATTCTGAGACGACTTTTTCAAGAGCTTTTTTCCCGGCCTCTGTAACATCAGCAGGAAACTGTGCGAGTTTTACATTGAGTGATTTCAGCTTTTGCAGTGCTTGAATGTTCTGGGCGTGAAACTCTGTCGCCATATTGGCATTCATTTCACTGCTTGCTACTTCTATCATCGCTTTGTGCTCATCACAGAGCTTGTTCCACGTATGCTTATTAAATGTAAGTTCCAAAACAGAACCGGGCTCATGCCAACCGGAGTAATAGTATGGGGCAACTTTGTAAAAGCCCATTTTTATATCCAGAGCAGGGCCCACCCACTCTGTTGCATCAATGACACCACGCTCTAGTGATGTATAAATCTCTCCAGCAGGCAATAAAATAGGATTGACACCCATTTTTGCAAAAACTTCACCACCAAGACCGGGAATACGCATTTTTAAACCCTGCATATCTGCCAAAGAGTTGATGGGCTTTCGAAACCATCCTCCCATCTGAATATTGGTATTGCCGCCAAGGAAAGGGTGGAGATTGTACTTTGCATACTGTTCACGCCATAATTCAAGTCCACCACCGTAAAGCATCCATGAGTTTACCTCTTCTGCCGTAAAGCCAAAAGGAATACCACTAAAAAGGGAAAAAGCAGAGTTTTTCCCTTTCCAATAATAAGGACCGGAGTGAAAAGCGTCTATTTGGCCGCTCGAACAGGCATCAAAAACAGCCAGAGCGGGAACAAGCACATTCTTTGCATAAATTTTTATCTCTAAAGAGCCGCCGCTGATAGCTTTGACACGCTCGGCGAATTTCTCTACCCCAGTGCCCATAATAGGAAAATGTGCAGGCCAGCTTGTTGCCAGTTTTATAACAGTTTTTTTGTTTCTATTGATATTGACGTGCTTGGCATCTGTACTCTTTTTGGGATGTTTGGAGTAATCGATGGCTTGGCGGTTATTTTCATTACATCCACTGAGTGCGAGGGCGGCTGAAGCCGTTGTTGCTGTTGTTAAAAAGTCTCTGCGATTCATTTTTTTAACCTTTTTTCTAAATTATGAAAAGTCAAACAGTGAGATCTGCGCCTGTTTGACCAGTGGTTTTGTCAGTATGGATTTGTCTGCACCGACAATGAGAGCAAAATTGAAATTCTGTTCTCTGAGCAGATTTTTAATCTCATTTTCATTTTTATAGGTAATAATGTTTGGATTGTGCTGCAGCTCTGAGCTCAGTTTGTCAAAGGCTGCGTGAGGAATAACATAAAGAATATTTGCCCATGTAGCCTGTTTTTGTAAAAATTCTATCTCTTTTTGAACCAGTGCGCTGTTCTTTTCAAAAATTAGCACTTTATCACTTGTCCCAAACTCTTTTATCTCAAAGTTTTTATTTGTAAAAACAGCTTCAAAGTGCTCAATGGGTGTAAATTTTCTGAGTCTAAAATTGATTTTAAGAATCTTGAAAAGATGTAGAAGCTGTTCAAGGTAGGGCATGAAAAAAGGCGAAATGAGCTGTCTCTCATAAAAGATATTATCATAGATAAAAGAGGTTTCAAAAAGAGTCTGTTCTATGATGTTGATAGTTTCATTTAGATTGAGAGGAAGTTTCTTGACATTAGTAAAGATGTCTGCTGATGTCAAAGTAGGGCAGAAGAGGATGTTTGCTCTGTTTTGCAAATCACTTAACATTTTGTAGAGTGTTTTTATATCTCCATGCAGTGCGATGAAGTTTGGCTCAGTGACAACCTGCAGGGCAAGTTTGAGAATGATTTCATCGCACTCATAAACTTCTATCTCTTTATCTATCAAAATAAAGCGTAGAATCCTTTTAAGTGCTTCTTGGAGGTCTTTTACCTTGATCCAAGCGATTTCACTGTCACTGATTTGTGTCGGCTTGTCAAAAACAACGCCGTAAGCACCATTAAGTATAGCATCTTCAACCATTGTCTCATCAAAAGCTACAAAAAGGTCACCCCTTCGTACTGCTTTTGCTTCAAAAACAATATTTTCAAAACTATTTACAAAAGGAGAGTTTATGAGCTCTCCATGTGTAAGTGCTAGAATATTTTCAAGTCTCATCCAATAGGTGTGCCTGCTTTTTTAGGTTTTTCCGGTCGTACTAAACAGAGACCGTCTTCATCCTTAGCAGCAAGAAGCATTCCCTCACTCATCATTCCCATAAGTTTGGCAGGTTTGAGGTTTGCTACAACACATACTTGTGTTCCTTTCAGCTCTTCAGGAGAGTAAAACTCTTTAATTCCTGCAACAACCTGGCGAAGTGACGCTTCTCCTAAATCAACTTGGAGTTTTAAAAGTTTTTTACTTTTTGGCACTTCCTCAGCTTCTACAACCGTTCCAACTTTGAGTGATGTTTCAAAAAACTGACCGATTTCTATTAGGTTGTCATCCTCTTGCGTGGATTTCTCTGCTTTTTTCTCTTCTTTTGGAGGATTAGGTTCTGCTTTTGGTGCTTCTGTCATCAAAGGCTCTTCCACGCGAGGAAAAAGTGGCGGAACTTTTTTGATATTAAATAATTTCAATAGTTTTTTATCAAGAACAAGCTCTTTGTAACTCTCTGTGTTTATCTCAAAAGAGAGAGCATCAGCGATAATCTTTGTAGTTTCAGGCATAACCGGATGCAGCATAACAGCAGCCTTTGCAAGGATGTTTGCTACGACTGCAACTGTTGCGAGTGCTTCATCTTCTTTGCCATTTTTCATCTTTACCCATGGCTCATACTCTTGAATAACACCGTTACCGATGGCAAAAAGTCTCCACAGCTCTTCAAGGTATCTGTGTGTTTGCAGGTTTTGCATAAGTCTATCAAGAGAATCAAGCACAGCGTTCATCTTCTCAAGTTCTGCTGCGTGATACTTTTGGACATCTTTGCTGTCGATGGCAAAATCGCTGTATTTTCCACTCATACCGATAATGCGGTTAAGTAAATTACCAAGGTCGTTTGAGAGTTCAGAGTTTATTCTGTCAATGAAAGCACGCTGTGAAAAGTCACCATCTTGACCAAAAGGTACCTCACGCAGCATAAAGTAGCGAAGATTTTCAACACCGTAAGCATCTGCAACCTCTTTAGGTGAGACAACATTACCTTTTGATTTACTCATCTTCTCACCGTCACGTGTCCACCATCCGTGCGCACCAATGTGCTTAGGAAGCGGCAGATCAAGGCTCATTAAAAATGCAGGCCAGTAGATTGCGTGAAAACGTAAGATGTCTTTTCCTACAAAGTGTATGTCAGCAGGCCAGTAGTTCATAAGTTTTTCATCTGAACCATATCCAAGCGCTGTTACATAGTTGAGCAGGGCATCGAGCCAAACATACATAACATGCTTGTCATCATTAATGCTGGAGGGCATTTTTACGCCCCAGCTAAAAGAGGTACGTGTTACAGAGAGGTCACGCAGCCCGCCTTTTACAAAGTTGACAACTTCATTTGCACGTGAGCGAGGCATGATAAACTCTGGATTCTCTTCATAATGTTTGAGAAGTTTGTCTTCATATTTTGAGAGTTTAAAAAAGTAGCTTTCCTCTTTTACAACACTTGTACTGCGC
>JALVXQ010000155.1:0-1210 GCA_027038255.1 Sulfurimonas sp.
AACATCTCCTTTTGCAGCAATTTCAAAATGACTTGCCTCTACATTTTCTTTTAGCTTTTGTGCCACATGTTGTGCTTCTTTTAAAGAAGTTTGTGGCAGTAAAACAACAAACTCTTCTCCTCCATATCTACAAGACATATCACTTTTACGTTGGTCTTCTAACATTATATTTGCCAACAGTTTAATAATCTCATCCCCTATCTGATGCCCATAGGTATCATTGATATTTTTAAATTTATCAATATCTATCATCAGCAAAGAAAGCGGTGATTTTTCCCGTTTTGCCATCTCTAAAAAAGCTTGCGAAGCATCTATGAAAAATCTTCTATTATAAAGTTTTGTCAGAGGGTCTGTCAAGGCCAACAACTTCAATTCTTGCATCACATCCTGTAATTTCAGCTCTTTTTTGACTCGGGAGAGTAACTCTTTTGGCAAAAATGGTTTTCGCACATAGTCACTGCCTCCTACATCATAGGCTTTAGCTATACTCTCTTCATCTGTTTTTGCAGTAATAAAAATTATGGGTATCTCTTTTGTATTTTCATTTGACTTCAAGCGTTTACAGACTTCATAACCATCCATCTCAGGCATCATGATATCAAGCAGTATCAAATCCACCTCTTCTTCATTAACTATCTCTAACGCATCTTTGCCATTTGTTGCATCTATGACATCGTACTCATCTAAAAGTTCTACAAGGACATCCAGATTTGCAATAGTATCATCTACTATTAAAATTGTTTTATTTTTCATCAATACGCTCCACTATTGCTTTATATTTTCGTCTGTCTACCATCGTTTTTAAATCTCTGAAAAAACTTTCTTCTTCTGGTGTAAGTTGATATTTTGCTATCTCAGACAATACTTCATGACATAGCTTCGGACGTCTTTTTAGGGCATACTCTCGAAGTTTTGCGAGTAACTGCTGCTTCAACTGTGGATTGAGTTCTGCATGAATTTGTCTATCGGGCAGCTGAGCTTTAACAGCATTTGCTTCTAATTCTAAAAGTCTACTCTCATCTTGCTTAGCATCTTGTAAATCAGAGCTCTTACTGTCACCCTGCTCTAAACGTATCTCAAAGAAAAAGCTGCTCCCTTTTCCATGTTCACTCTCTACCCAGATTTTTCCATTCATGAGTTCAACAAGCTGTTTAGATATGGAGAGCCCCAAACCGGTTCCCCCATATTTTCTTGTTGTACTGCCATCAGC
>JALVXQ010000155.1:1220-2413 GCA_027038255.1 Sulfurimonas sp.
CCTGAGTAAAAGCCGAAAAAAGGTTTCCCATCTGCTCCTCTGTAAGTCCTATCCCTGTATCTCTTATTTCAAAGTTTATTTTATTTGGTACTAGCTCTTTCACTAACAGAGTCACCGTGCCTTTTTCTGTAAACTTTATAGCATTGCTAAGTAGATTTATCAACACTTGTGAAATTCTTAAAGTGTCTCCATAAAAAATCTCCTTTATTCCCTCTTCATACTCTAAATGCAGCGTAAGATGTTTCTCTTCTGCTTTAAATTGCACGAGATTAAGCACTCCCTGAATCATTTTCAACATATCAAAATGTGTTTTATCAAGCGTGAGTTTACCCGCTTCCATCTTTGAAAAATCCAAAATATCATTAATGATATTTAAGAGTGATTTTGCGCTGTTTTGAATACTTAACAAATAATATTTTTGTTTTTCATTAAGCTCCGTATGCAAAATCAGATGCGCCATACCCAAAATAGCATTCATCGGTGTTCGTATTTCATGCGACATATTTGCCAGAAATTCCGACTTAGCCAGGGTAGCTGCTTCTGCTTTTTTCTTTGCCTGTTGCAGTGCTTCTTCTTTTTGCTTTATCTCTCTAAGATCAAGCAATGCCACAAGGCGGATAGAACGGTTGGATGTTGTAATAGAAAAAGGTTTAACCAAAACAGGAACTCTTGATCCATCTTTTCTTATCACATTGACTTCATAAGGTGTGGGATGTTCAAAACGCAGACTATTTTCAATACTGTGAGAAAAACTACGATCTACAAAAGCAAAAGGACTTTTTCCTATCAACTCCTCTTTATTTGTATAGCCAAAAATATCTAAGGCAATATCATTCAAGTCTACACAAACTTGATTTTTAAAAATAATAACCGCTTCCATAATAGAGTTGAGTATCATACTGATTTCAGAATTGGAGGCTTCAAGTGCCTCTGTCCTTTGAACAACTTTATGTTCCAAATCTTCATTTAATTCCTCAATGTCATGCTGAGAAATTTCTAAAAGCTGTTCACTCTCTTTACGTTTTCGTACACTATTTAAAAGCAAAATAATAATAAAGATCAGGACGGTGATAATACTCAAGGCACCCCAAATAACACTCTTGTGCTCTTCATAAAAACTAACCGGTCTGTTAATGATATGTGCATTTTTTGGAAGCTTATCAAGAGAAAGATGGTACTTTTTAAGTCCCTTA
>JALVXQ010000156.1 GCA_027038255.1 Sulfurimonas sp.
TATGACAAATTACATCACAGAGACGGACACGGAATATGGATACACGGAAGACCGCTTGATGGCAAAAGCAGACCCGATTTAAGCAAAGGATGTATTGTCTTAAAAAATTCCGATTTAAAAAAACTGGCTGATATTATAAATTATCAAAAAACAGTTCTTCAAATATACCAAAAACCGGTATATGCCACAAAAGACGATATAGCCTCTATTCTTTCAATGCTTTATAAATGGAGAGAAGCGTGGGAAACAAGTAATTTAAATAAATATCTTTCATTTTATGATAAAGATTTTCATCGTTCAAACGGAGATGATTTATCAAAATTTATTGCTTACAAAACAAGAGTTTTTGCAAATAAAAAAAATCAAAAAGTAACAATTTATTTTAAAGATATCAAAATCGTTCCGTATCAAAATCCAAAAGATGAAAAAATTTACAGAATAACTTTCTATGAAAACTATTATTCCCCTAGTTACACTTTCAAAGGAAATAAAGAAATATTCATAAGAAAAAACGGGGATGATTTTAAAATTTTTATAGAAAAATAATTATCTGTAAATTTTAACCCCTTTTGAAGTTCTGTTATATTCACTAATAGGTGCTTCGGTTCCAAGTAAATTTTCCCCGCTTTCAACTGTTTTTGAATTATCCTGGTTATTGGCTTCTTTCCAAGTTATAGCAAAACAGAAATGATGTGCACAGGTGCTGTTTATAGAATCGTTATAATCTTTTTCGTTTTTTGAAAACCACAGCCAGTGAGAAATATTTTCATCCATACTTAAATGAAACACCGCAAAATTAATATTTTTATTTTTTCTTGTTATATGAAAAACCTGACTTCCATCACTCGTGTCATCTACCGTTACATCAAAATCATCATTATATTTATCACTCGCGGTATATCCGTCTGAAATATGAATGGTGGAATTAAATTCACCCTCTTTTTTGGTATGTTTTGTATTTAAATACCAGTTAAATTCTTTATTAATATTTGATGGAGCATAATCACTTCCGTCATTATAAACTGCAAAATAAATTTTTACATCTATATCATTTTTATTAGTAAATACATCAAACGATTTAATATTTCCATAATACATGGAAATATTCAAATCGGTTGAGAGATTATTTTCATTTTTGGCAATATTATTTGTTGTAAAATTGATATCTTTTAAATTCCCGTAAACTATATAAAGCGGAATCGATTTGTTTCTGTCTACATTAAAAGCATAAGAGGCGTTAGTATCGCCTTTTGCAAAAACAGATTTATTAACCTCCATTGTTTTATTAAAATCAGTGATTGATTTATTATTATCATTCACAGTTCCTACATATGTAAGATTAATATCTCCGTTATTATTATGCAAATCATAACCGAAACTTATATTCATATCTTTTGCCACACATGTTTTATCAAAATTATGAAGCTGTTTTCCCTCTTTATTAAACGCAGTAATTTCAACGACAGCTGAAGCGTTAAATTCACTTAAATTACTGTCCATATAAATCCAGTCTGTATTATAAGGAGTATTTATCTCGTTTCTTGTAATATTTAAATCATAAACTTTAATATCAACTTCGGATAAATTTATATCAGGTTTTGAGAGATTCATTTCGGCAACAGGATTTGCTTCTATATTACAACAAAATACCCCGTTTGAATCTTTTCCGTCATATCCGTATACACTTATACAAGCATTAGAATCGTTACACTCTTGAACTCCGCCTTTTGCTTCATCAAATTTATTATCAAAAACACTCAAATTCATCTCTCCGACTTCATCAAATTTAGCACTATTATTTGATTCTCCGTTTGTAAAATCTATTGTGCTCAAATTAAATTCTGCATGAGGATAATCGCACACTAAAACACTCTTATTCATATCAGCGCTTATATTTACATCACTTTCATTATAATCATCAAGCAAATTATCATTAAAATCAACAGCACTCATATTCAAATCAAACGCTTCACCTGCAAAAAGAGGCATTTTTGAAAATTTAACTTTATATCTATACGGTCTTATTGCAAATGTATCTGTTGAAAAAGAAGCATTATGGTCACCGTTTAAAACATCATTACAACTTTTATCTCCACTAGCCCATACCATATGAACAATAGCATCAGGTGCGGAATTATTAACTTCAATATCGGTTAAATTTTTTTCAATATCATTATTAAAAGATAATTTCATCCAATCCGTATAAGCGGTGCTGTTATCATCATTATCCAAAATTCTACTACAGACAGTTCCGTTATATTCTCCCCCTGTAATATCAAAAATGGTCAAATTAAAATCTTTTCCGGCAATTTTTATAGAAATATTTCTATCCGTAAAATTTCTGTCAACATCTCTGGCATCAAAAAGTTTAGTTAACGGACAATAATATAAAGGATGATTATCATACAAA
>JALVXQ010000157.1 GCA_027038255.1 Sulfurimonas sp.
GCCACAAAAAGAACATCAAACATAACTATGTCAGTGCCATTACGCATAACAGCCAATACCTTGCATGCAGTGGATATGGCGGAGCTGTCACACTTTTAAAATTTCACTCTCACGCAAAGAAGTTCAGTTTTGAAATCTCAAAAAGCAGAGTCAATGCTTTGGCATTTTTAGATGACGGACGGCTCCTATTTGGAAATACAGAGGGCACACTTTTTATGACAAAAACAAGAAAAAATGCTCTCATTACGCAGATTAATACTTTGCAGCGAGACATTGAGCAGATTCTTCCGCTTCCAAAGAGTCCTTATCTATTAATATCTTCCAAATCCAATACAATTATGCTCTTCAACACTGCTATAAATAAAATAGTAGCATCCAACTTTCTGAGTTTTGACAAAGATGTGAAAAAGATGCTGCTTATCAGTCCAAATGAGCTGCTTGTTGCCCTTGTTGACAATACAATAGTGAAAGTTAGCCTTGGAGACAAAAAAGAGCTCATAGCCGAGCTTAAAGCAGATAATTTACTAGCAGTTTTTAAACTTTTGCAAGAGAATCCAATGCTGCACAACACGCCTGAAGCAAAAAAAGCGGAAGAATTATATAAAAAACTATATAGTAAAGTACTTTTAGAATTTCTCACATCAAAAGAGAGGAGAGTTTTAGAGGAGATAGAGCCCTTTAGCGTGCTAAAAAATAAAAAAAACGATTATAACAATCTTCTACTTGCCATAGAAAATTATTCAAAACTGCAAAACTTTTATAAAGAGTATAAATTTGCACTTGCCTATGCTCTGTGTGAAAAGTTTCCGGCTCTTAAATTTACTCCCGAGTATCAAAAGATGGAGAGTGCTTACAAAAAAAGCTTTACACTCGCGCAAAAACAACTGCTGCTGCAGAGACCAGACAGAGCAAAAGAGCTACTTGAGCCTTTTACAACAGTCAGTTCAAAACGTGCGATGATACAGCTTCTTTTACGTCAGAACAAACAGTTTTTAGAGTTTTTACGCGCTGTTTCACAAAAAGAGTATGACAGAGTTGCTGCTTTGGTTCAGCAGAATCCGACATTTAAAGAGATTCCTTCCTATGCTGCCTTGCAAGATGAGGCAGAAGAAAATCTGCAGACCGTGAGAAGACACATAGACAATGCTGAAATATCTAAAGCTGTTGCAATGATAAAAAAACTGCAAAATATTCCAATCATCAAAGCAGAGCTGCAGCAACTCTATGAGCAGAGTCAGGAAGCACAAAAACTACTCCACTACTATGAAAAAAATAATTTTGCACAGTGCTATGAGACACTCGATGCAAACATCGACCTCGAGTCCATGCAACTTGCTAAACTTTTAGAAAAGCATTGGAATAAAATCATAAATGCGTGTGAAATCTATGCTTTAGAGGGCAATATTAAGGCTGTTAAAGAGAAACTTGGAGAGTTGATTCACATCAGCAGCCGAAGAAATAAAATAGGCGACCTGTTGCGTCTGAGTTTTCACGCAAAGATAAAAAAAGAGTTGCAGCGCCGCAGCTACAAAAGTGCTGAAAATCTCATCTACTCTTATATTGACATTTTTGGTATGGACAGTGAAATAAAACAGCTGATGAACGCTTTTGAAAAACTTTCCCATACAGTACTTGCCATTACATTTGAGCAGCAAAAACATAAAGAGCGCAACAGCTGGATGTATGCAGATATTATGTAGTCTGTATACCCATAATATCTATCAATTCATCTAGCGTTTCATCAAACTTTACAATATACATCGCGCCCTGCGAAATAAAACGCATCATAGTCTCTTTTTTTTCTATCGCTTCATCGAGCTCAGCATCACTCCCTTGAATGTAGGCACCGATACGAATCAACGTTTCATTCTCTTTAAGCAGTGTGTAGAGACGGCGGAACTTCATAACCGCCTCAAAATGCTCTTGGGAAATGATATCATTCATCACCCTTGAAGCAGAGTTGAGAATGTGAACAGGAGGGTATATACCAAAGTCTGTCATCTCACGCGAGAGGACGATGTGCCCGTCTAAAATAGAACGGGATTGATCCGCAATAGGGTCACTCATATCATCCCCTTCGATGAGAACGGTAAAAAAGGCGGTAATGCTTCCTTTGCCCTCCTCTTTTCCAGCACGCTCCATCAACTGTGGCAAAAGTGTCAAGGATGACGGTGGATACCCCTTAGAGGTCGGCGGCTCACCAAGAGCCAGACCTATTTCACGCTGTGCCATTGCAAAACGTGTCACAGAGTCCATAATGAAAAGGACATCTTCACCCTTGTCTTTAAAGTATTCTGCCACACTCATAGCAGCAAATGCACCGTACTTACGCATTAACGGTGAATCATCTGATGTTGCAACGATGATAACAGTATTTGTCAGATCTCCGCCGAGATTTTTTTCAATGAA
>JALVXQ010000158.1 GCA_027038255.1 Sulfurimonas sp.
AAAATTGATTTTAGAGACTCCGAAGTTTCGTTTCTTACTTGTAAGAAATCAGGATGTAGCAACGTATGTCTACCATCAAGCAGCAGATATCGGTGTCGTGGGACTCGATACTTTAGAAGAGCAGGGGTTAGACGTTGTTCGTCTTCTTGATCTTCGCCGAGGTGTCTGTAAAGTGGCTATCGGTATGCGAAAAGGTGAAAAGCTTGATTTGACAAAGCCGGAGCTCAAAGTGGCATCGAAAATGGTAAACATTACAAAGCGCTACTTTGAAGAGAGAGCTGTAAGTGTTGAGATTATCAAACTTTACGGTTCAATTGAACTCGCACCGCTCATTGGCCTTGCTGATATGATAGTAGATATCGTAGAGACGGGAACGACAATGAAGCAAAACGGGCTTGAAGTTGTTCAAGACATCATGACAAGTTCAACATACCTTATAGCAAATAAGAACTCTTATATCGCGAAAAAAGATGAAGTACTTGATATTTATGAGAAGATTCGTGATGTCATTCATGCAGAGAATGCATAAGCAATGACAAATCTTGACCTCTATGCTAAGGCAGAACATCTTTTAGGCATAGAAGAGGCTACAGAAGCACTCTATGACCTCTATCGTTCAGAGTTGGATGATTATGATGTAAAAACACTGCTTGACGTAGGTTGCGGGCGTGGCGGTTTTATGCAGCGAATGATAAGTGACGGTGTGGAGTGTAAGGGTATTGATTTGAGTGCGCTTATGATTTCTGAGTGCAGGCTCAAAGGGCTTGATGCAGAGTGCATCAATGCAAAAGATGTCGAGGGCAAATATGATGCTATCGTAAGTATCTTTGATGTGCTGAACTTTATGCAAAAAGATGAACTCATAGAGTTTTTAGAAGCAATGGCTGAAAAACTCAATGATGACGGCATCTTCATCGCCGATATAAATACTCTTTATGGCTTTAGTGATGTTGCAGAAGGAACAATGAGCAATGACAGTGAAAATGAATTTTTAAGTGTGGATGCTCTCTTTGAAAACAGTGAACTTCATACAAAATTTACACTTTTTGAAAAAACTGAAAATGAGTGTTTTACAAAGTATCAAGAGACAATAGTACAGTATTTTCATAAGATAAATATTTTTCAAAAACTAAGTGGGTTAAAACTGGTTGATAAACAGACTTTTTCACTCTATGACACCGAAGATAAGACGCTTTTAATCTTTAAAAAGCGATAATTCTATTATAACATACAAGGAGTTTTACCTATGAGTAAACACAAAGCAAAAATAGCAAAAATTTTTGAACATCCATTATCTGGGAATATTGACAGCAAAAAAGTACTTTCTGCATTAGAACATTTTGGTGCAAAAGTTGAGTTAAACAAAGAGCATCGTGCAATCATTCACCTAAATGGAAAAGAGCACTCTATGACTCTTTCACATAGACCTGAATTATCAAAAGATGCTATCGTAAAACTTCGTCATTTCTTAGAAGAGGTTGGCGTTACACCAGATACAATCTAAGACAAAGCAGATATTTTTCTGCTTTACACCCTCTTTCCTTTTTATATTCATTTTACACTTTTATGATACTATCATCTTTTAAACAAAGGTGGAGAGTTATGAAAAAAATTCTAATTATGTTTCTTATTTTATTTGGACTTGTGCACGCAGATGATGAAACTGCAAAAGTTGTCTTTGATCTGACAACAAAAAATGTAGCAAAACTTGAAAAAAACATCATTAAAGGTGTTGTTGTCAACAAAGCGCATTATGAGAGTAAGTTTAAAGAGCTTGACGTTGCTGTTGTTATTCATGGCGGTGCTTACAAGTTTTTTGTAAAAGATTTGCAACATACTATTTATAAAGATGATAAAAAGCTTGTAGCTGTATATGGTGAATTGAAAAAACGTTTGGCATCTATGGCAGATACCTATAATGTAGAGTTTTTAATGTGTGGAGTTGGTATGAAGCGAAACAAACTAGAGGCTAAAGATATAGTGAAATATGTAAAAATCATACCAAACTCTACTATAGGACTCATTGACAAGCAAAATGAGGGCTATGCCTACCTGCCGGTTCGAGATTAAAAGACAATAGCCTCGTAAATGTAAAGCTCTGCATCTTTGCAGTGTTGTGGTGGGATCCCCGCTTTTTCAGCACAACAGCTGTAAACAAATTGCTTAGCATTCCAACCCATGTCTGTTGCAACCTGTGGCAGATATGTTCCGTTTCTTCCACCATAGCTCATGTATATTCCATCCCTCCCTACGACTACATCATCTACTGAATTAACTTTTTTTCTTGGAGTAAGAACAGAGATCTCTATGTCAATATTTTTGAGTTCATCGGGCGTAACAGGTGTAAATCTATTGTCATAGCGTGAGGCAGAGATTGCCATGTCAATCACAATCTCATACAGAGGCTGGTCGGGCTCAAATCTTCCGATGCATCCTCGAAGCTGTCCGTTCTCTTTGAGCGTAACAAAAGCGCCAAGATGCTTGCTAAGATTTGGTGAGAGTTTACCAGCGTCTATCTGAATTCTTTTGTCATGCTGTACTGCTTCATAAAGAGCAAGCTTTGCAAGTTCTTTGAGTTGATTTTTTTCTTCTTGGGTAAGAGTAAATGTAGTATTGTTATTCATAGGAAGACTCCATAGTTTTAGTAATTGTAAAACTATGGAGCTTTAAAGTTGATTAGTTTAAGTCAGGTTTTGGAGTCGTAGGAGTTGAAGCCGGTAACATAGGCATCATCATATGAGGTTTTTTACCTGTTAATGAACCTAAGAATGCTTCGATTGACTCTGCTTGTTTATCAGAGATTTTTGTTCCAAGCTGGATGCGTCCCATCTCTTTGATAGCATCTTTTAAATTCCAAATCATACCATTATGAAAATAAGGTGCAGTTTCAGTGATATTTCTAAGTGTAGGAACTTTTACCATACCGTTTTTATCACCTTTAAAGTCACCTGTACTCATATATTTGTAAGTAGCTGTAACATTAAATGCGCCCATTTCACCACCAAGAGCAACACCGTTATGACATGATGCACAACCAATTTGGATGAATGTTTTAAGACCCTCTTTTTGTTTTGCGTTTAAAGCCTCTTTATAGCCGTTCATGTAGGCATCAAAAGGTGCAGGTGTTACTAAAGTTCTCTCGAAGTTACCAATAGTATCTGTAATTTTTTCAAAAGTAATTTTTACATTATCTCCATACGCTTTTTTGAATGCTGTTACATACTCTGGCATCGATTTTACAACTTTTACGATATGCTCTTTTGTAGCTGCCATTTCAGGGTGTGCAAGTGTTGGTCCTTGTGCTTGTGCTTCTAAATCTTTTGCACGTCCATCCCAAAATTGTGAACCAAAAAATACTGCATTATAAACAGTAGGTGAGTTTAAGTGATGCGGATTGTGCCTCCACATATGTCCTGTTGCAGCACCTACGCCATCATCGCCGCCTTCCATGAGGTTGTGACATGTATTACATGAGATAAGTTCACTTTTTGAAAGACGTGGGTCCATATAGAGTTTTTCACCAAGTTTTACTTTTGCTTTTGTAATAGGGTTTTTAGTATTGTCAATAAGTTTTATAAGTTCACTTGCTGATGCCGGAATTGCTTTGAGTCCTGCATTTTGTGCATCTTGTACTAATGAACCTGCCATAAGTGAAGCTGTTGTTAATGCTACTGCTACGATTTTTTTCATTCTATTTTTCCTTCTGTTTTAAGATAAAGAGTATCTTTTCTTATAAGAATTATAACAGAATAAATCTTAAAAGAAAATAATTATCATTTAATCTTCTATGAATTCAAGTGCACTTTGAATGGCATTAATATAGCTGAGCTTTTTAGCTTCTCCTTTGTAGGCGATATCAAAGGCTGTCCCGTGATCAACGGATGTTCGGATAATAGGCAGATTTAAAGAGATGTTGACACTCTCATCAAAATGCAGGGCTTTAAGCGGTGCTAAGCCCTGATCGTGATACATCGCTACAAAGTAGTTGTAGTTGTCTCTAAAGTAAGGTGCAAAAGCAACATCAGGAACAACTGGGCCGACAAATTGTTTAAAGCCCAGCTTTTTATTGACACTTTTAATGGCTTTTATGATGATTTTTTCTTCATCACCAAGGACACCATTGTCTCCTGCGTGAGGATTGAGACCCAGAACTGCAATTTTTTCTCTCTGCACGCTTTTATGCATATCAAGAAGAAAGTTTTTAAGTCTCTTATATGTAAGAGAAGACGCAACATCTTTAAGTGGTATATGTTCTGTGAAAAGGGCGACAAACATTTCAGGACATCCAAGCATCATGATGGCCTCTTTGTCAAAATGTTTTCGCATAAGGTCGGTATGGCCTTTATAAGCAAGCCCGGCTTTCATCCAAGCTTCTTTGTGGATTGGCAGGGTGACACAGGCATCGGCTTTTTTGTTTTCGCAGAGTTTAAGAGCATCCATAAAGGAGTGGTAAGAGTAAAGGCCGCTTTTTTTACTTACTTTGCCTGCTTCTATTTTAAAATCTCCTGCGGTTTCATGCAGTTTGAAATCTTTTGGAATCTTCACTTTGAGTTTTTTAGCAGCCTGTAAAAGCAAATTTTTGTTGATGCAGTAGAGAGGTTTGCAAAGTTTTTTGACTCTTTTATGTGATTTGAGCGCTATCTCTATGCCGACACCGTTCAGGTCACCGACACTGATAGCTATTGTTGGTTTTTTACTCATCGTGTCGTGAGCTTCTTCATCTCTTGTACAGCACTGCCAAGCCCTGTAAAAACAGAACGCGCAATGATGCTCTGACCAATGTTAAGTTCTGTAATGGCATCAATGTTCATGATCTCGTCAAGATTATTGTAGTTAAGTCCATGTCCTGCTGCAATCTCAAGACCGATTTTTTTGGCATGAAAAGCAGAAGTCTTGATGGCATGCAGTGCTTTTTCAAGGCGTGTTTCAAGTTCATATCTTGGAAGTTGTAACTCTTTTACAGAGTGATGAGAGTAGGGAAGGTTGGAGTGCAGCATTGCAAAAAGATTTGAGTAGAGCCCGGTATGGAGCTCCACTATCTCTGCCCCTAACTCTTTTGACTTCTCCATCGCTTCTATTGTAGGATCTACAAAGAGTGAAACAGGGATGAGTGCATCATGGAGTTGTTCTATTGCATAGCGTGTCTCATCTTCAAAAGCAAAAACATCAAGCCCTCCCTCTGTTGTTACCTCTTCGCGTTTCTCTGGAACGAGTGTCGCGCGATGAGGCTTTAAACTGCTGACAATATTTAAAATCTCTTTGTTTATAGAACACTCAAGATTGACAGGGAGCTTGGAGTGCATTAAAATAGTTTTGACATCACTGTCTTGAATGTGGCGTCTGTCCTCACGCAGGTGGATGGTGATCTGGTCTGCTCCATTTTCACAAGCGACATAAAGAGCCTGCAGTATATCTGGGTCATTGACACGTCTTGCCTCACGCAGCACTGCTACATGGTCTATATTTACGCCAAGCGTCATTTTACTCATTGGAGTCCTTTACAGAGTTGAAAAACTCAAAATATTTCTCTTCAAGATTTTCATAAGAGATAGTATCACCTACATAAACTTCCACAATGTGAGGCTTTTCATAGGGTGCATCTTTAAAGACCTCTTCCATTTTTCCTTTGATGTAGACAGGAACAATGTCAAGATTGTTGGCTTTTGCAATTTTTGCAGCACCGCCTTGAAATGTATGGACACCTTCGCCTTTGAAACGCTCTCCTTCAGGAAAGATATAGAGATTCATATCATCAACTTTTGAAAAAACTTTTTTAATAGTTTTAAAAAAGTTCAACAAGCCGCGCTTGTTTTCCAAATCAACGCTTATGCAGCCGCTGTACTGAAAAAATTTTCCGTAAATTGGGTCATCGAAGAGTTCCTGTTTCGCTATCCATGTGCCGTTTTTTTCATAACGTGAGAAGATGTTTTCCATCACGATGATATCAAGAAGAGAACGGTGGTTGATAGCATAGAGAACTCTATTTTTTTTCGGCAGTTCTCCGGTGAGTTCTACTTTGATATTTAGAAATTCAAGTACTTTGTTGGAGTAGTCACCTCTCGCTTTGGAGAGTGCTTTGTAGCCATATTTGAGTGTGATAAAAGGGTGAAAATAGGTCTCTTTGAAAATTTTGATGTATTTGAGCCCAAGCTCAATCATAAATATATATTTTCCTAAGTCTTTGAACATAAAAATCCCTCTCTTTAAAAAGGAGATTATATCCAAAGAAGTTTAATACATTTAACTTTTTGTCTTTTTAAGTGTCATTTCTGTCTCCATGATTTTTATCTCTTGATCTGCAGGAATGCGAATTTTATCATCTGCCTTGAGCTTCTTTTTGTCTATTTTATCTGGATAATTAAAATGGTTGAGAATATGCTTGATACTGTTGATACGTGCTTTTTTCTTATTGTCTGAACGGATGACTGTCCATGGTGCATGTTCTGTGTGCGATGCTAGGAGCATAGAGTATTTTGCGATGGTATACTTGTCCCATAAACCTTGTGATTTTTCATCAACAGGAGAGAGTTTATACTGTTTAAGCGGATCGGTGCGTCTTTTGTCAAAACGTTTTTTCTGCTCATCTTTTGAAACAGAAAAATAAAATTTAAAGATGTGTATATCGGAATTGATAAGCATTTTTTCAAACTCAGGAACTTCATGTAAAAATTCTTTGTGTTCCTCTTGAGTACAAAAACCCATAACCGGTTCAACACCTGCACGATTGTACCAGCTTCTGTCAAAGAGGACTATCTCGCCTGCAGCAGGAAGATGTTGCACATAACGCTGGAAATACCACTGTGTTTTTTCAATGTCACTCGGTTTGTCAAGTGCTACAACACGGGCACCACGAGGGTTAAGATGCTCTGTGATGCGTTTTATTGTCCCGCCTTTTCCGGCAGCATCACGTCCTTCAAAAATCATTAAGACTTTTTGTCCGGTGTCCTTTACATAATTTTGCATTTTTAAAAGTTCAATCTGTAAAGTCTTGAGTTCGTTCTCATAACGCAGTACTTCATCTTTTACCCATACAGCTACGCGTTTTTTAGACTTCTCTTTACCGCGTTTTTCCAGCTCTTTTTTTTCTGCTTTAGAATGTTTCCGTCTCTCATCATGTACTATGTCTTCTAAGGTTGCACCATCCATTATCTCGTCATCAAGTATTTTTCTTTTGCTCATAGATTTTCCTTCTTTATAGGCTTTTTTTAATTATAAATCAGAAAGCTTTAAAAAGAGTTTGATATGAGCTCATTTAGCTTTTTTACATCATTAGTGTTCGCAAAACAGCTCGTTTTTCCACAAATCATAAACTCTTTGTTTTCATCCGCTTTTAAAAGTGTAAATGGATAGTCTAGTTTTGCCAGTTCGTAAGCATTTTGTTCTAAATTTTCTACAGAACTTTTTACAACTCTGTCTTCTTTAATGTAGCGAATAGCCTGCGTGAGCATATAAGGATAATAAATTGGGCGGCGTCCCAAATCATAGGAGTTATACTCCATCGTTTTAAAGGCAAAGTGTGAATACTTCTCATCTTCAAGCAGTGTCGAGAGCGTGAGCATTGTATCGACCATAATGGAGACTGAAGAAGTGTATGTATTGTCCGTAGTTTCAGCTTTGACACTAAATTCGCCGTCACTGAAGTTCCAAAGCCCTTGGTCGTAAAATCTTTCAAGTGCTCTGTTTATAAGCTTGTGCGCTGTTATGAGGTATATCTCATCTTGCGTATATTTATAGGCATTCAGCAGTGCCTGTGACAAGAAGGCGTAATCTTCTAAAAAGGCCTCTATCTTAGGCGCTTTATGAATGAGTGTTGTATGGTAGAGTATATTATCTAGGTACATACTCTCTAAAAGTGCATCAAGTGATTTTTTTGCCATTTCATGGTACTTGTTATCTACGGCTCCTAGTTTAAAAAGTGCATTAATGAGCATCGCAGACCATGAAGTCTGTACTTTTTTGTCTATAAACGGATACTCTCTTTGGGCGCGAATGTCTTGCAAGATGATTTTGACATCACTAAACCACTCCGGAATCTCTTTTTCAAAACGGACAACACTTTTGCCGTGTTCAAAATTTCCATGCGGTGAAATATCCATCTCCTGACACATTTTGTCTGCATTATTGTAGCCGGCACTTTTGAGCGCTTCATAGACTTCATCATAACTGTAGACAAAGTACGTTCCCTCTTCGCCTTCGCTGTCTGCATCACTTGCGGAGTAAAAGAGATTATCTTCACTCATGTAGTTCTGCCAAAAGTCAGCTATTTCACGTGCAGTCTGCAGGTGGCTTGCATCACCATATGCAAGATAAGCATCTGTATATATGCCACACAGCAGCCCATTATCATAAAGCATTTTTTCAAAATGGGGTATAAGCCAGCGTTCATCGACACTGTAGCGGCAAAAAGCACCATCAACAAGATCATACATGCCACCTTTTTTCATCTCATTAAGTGTGTGCGTGAGCATCGCTTTTGCGGCTTTGTCCTTATATATTCTTTCGATGACCATGAGCGTGTTTAGTGTACTTGCGTGAGGAAATTTTGGTTTTTGTGAAAAACCTCCGTTACGTGTGTCATAGTTGTTTTTCGCCTGCGTAAGAAATGTTTTGTAAAACTCCTCTTTTAAAACCGTTGCCTCTTTTGGATGTTCGGGCTGTTTGATGAAACCTTCTATTTCGTCAGCATTTTCCCAAAGTTTTTCATCCTTCTCTTTTACTTTGCGTGCTATGAGTTGCGTGAGCTCGACAAAACCCATTCCCTCAATGCTGCCCTGTTGTGATTCAGGCGGAATGTATGTTCCTGCAAAAAACGGTTTGTTTTCCGGTGTACAGAAAATCGAAGTAGGCCAGCCGCCTGCACGACGATTGAGGAGCATGTACACTTCCTGATAATATTTGTCGATGTCAGGACGCTCTTCTCTGTCTACTTTGATGGCTATGAAGCTTTCATTGAGAATCTCTGCACATGTCTGGTTCTCAAATACCTTCTCTTCCATCACATGACACCAGTGGCATGAGGAGTAGCCAATGCTGATAAAAATGGCTTTATTCTGCTCTTTTGCTTTTTGGAAAGCTTCCTCACACCACGGCCACCAATCGACCGGATTGTCTTTATGTTGTCTGAGGTAAGGGGAGTCTTCTTTTTCTAATCTGTTTGGCATAGTTATATCTCTTTAATGTAGTTTGATTGTAGGATAGGAAAAAAGGACTAATATTATGCTTAAGGGCACCTCTAAAAACTCTAATGTCACTCAGTATTTCATAAAAGTGCTCAATCAAGGCGACCTTTTGAAGACCTAGCCGTAGCTACGGCTACGCTTCAAAAAAGATTTTGCACAATCTCATCTTTTTTTCTTCCCTCTGAGTGACATTAGAGTTTTTAGAGGTGCCCTTAATTAAAATGCTTACTGTAAGAGCTTATGTATTCTTTTTTATAAGAGTTTTTATTAAAATATGATATTATTGTTGAATTCTATGAAAGAGTATGAAAAATATGAAGAAAATATATATAGCTGGTCCGGATGTTTTTGAAAAAGATTCCATTGAGTTAGGAAAAAGAGTCGTTGCTTTATGTGAAAAATATGGTTTTGAAGGATTGTACCCTTTAGATAATGTTGTTGACTTTTCACAAGAAAAACATAAAATAGCAGAAGATATTTTTAAAGCGAATGTGAAAATGATAGAAAAAGCGGATATCGTTATTGCAAATTTGAATCCTTTTCGAGGGAAAGAGCCAGATAGCGGGACGGTTTGGGAGTGTGGCTATGCATCTGGACTTGGAAAAGCAGTTTATGCATACATGCATGACAGCAGTGAATATATCACACGCTTTTTGGAAGAGGAGATAGAACTAGAAAATGGAAATATGTATGATAAACAAGGTATGCTCATAGAAGATTTTGCATACCCATTGAATTTAATGCTGAGTTGTTCTGTCCAAGAGATAGTAACAGGTAGTTTTGAAGATGTTTTAAAAAAAGTAGCTAAGCAATAATAATGAAACAGTTTCTTTTTCTCTTTTTATTGTTACAAACTTTGCTGTTTGCATACAATGCTAGACATGACAAGCTTCAACAAGTTTCCTTACAGTTACATTGGAAGTATCAGTTTGAATTTGCCGGTTTTATTGCAGCCAAAGAGAAGGGTTTTTACAAAGATGCAGGACTTAATGTTACACTTAAAGAGTATAAAAATGGAGAAGACATTGAGCAGGATGTTCTCAGTGGCAGATCTACTTATGGGATATATAACTCTTTAATACTCTTGGACTATCTTAAAGGGAAGCCCATTACACTACTTGCTTCTTATTTTAAAAGACCAGCTCTAGTTTTAATTACAACACCAGATATAAAATCACCCAAAGACCTTGTCGGTAAAAGGGTTATGACAACAAGTAAAGAAGATTTTGA
>JALVXQ010000159.1 GCA_027038255.1 Sulfurimonas sp.
AAAATCACACATCTCTTCAAACATCGCCTCACTCTCTTTTGGATGCCCTACGATGAAACTTGTGCGCACGAAAGAGTTTGGAAGTGAGCGCATATAGTTTAAGAGTTCGAGTGTCTTCTCTTTCCCAAACCCGCGTTTCATGATGCGTAGCATCTCATCGTTAATATGCTGGATAGGCATGTCAAAATAGTTGTGAAAGATTTTACTTTTTGCAATGTTTTGCAGCAGTTTCATGCTTGTTGTTGAAGGATAAAGATAAAGAATGCGTGCACTTTTGACACCTTCTATGAGCTCGATGCGCTGCATAAGAAGCGACAGACCATCTTGTACATTCTGGTCACGCAGGTAGGAACTAGAGTCTTGGCTTACAAAAGAGAAATCCCAATACCCCTGTTTGACAAGCCCTTCGACTTCTTTGGCTATGGAATCCAAGTTACGTGAGTTGAGCTTTCCTTTAAAAGAGGGAATAGCACAGAAACTACAAGTCTGGTTACACCCCTCAGAGAGTTTAATGTAGGCATGGTAGGTCGAGCCTGTCACAACACGCTCAGCTCCATCAATAAGATAGACTTCATCAGAAAAACGGCTTTTCTTTTCAACTAAAAGCTCATCAATCTTGTCGTAATCACCCACACCCGTAAAGATATCCACTTCAGGAATCTGCTCCATCAAATCTTCTTTGTAGCGTTCACTCAAACAGCCTGCCATGACTAAAAGGGAATCCTTTTTTCTTGCCTCATGCAGGGAAAGAACAGTATTTAAAGACTCCTCTTTTGCAGCGTCTATGAATCCACAGGTATTGACGATGATGACATCGGCATCTTCATTATTGTCTGTAAGTTCAAAATTTTTGAGTCGCCCCATCATCACTTCGGTATCTACGAGGTTTTTTGTGCATCCTAGAGAGACTATGTGTAGTTTATTTGCCATTTCACTTCTTTAAAAATATTTTTATAATTATACTATAATTAGCCTATGAAAATATATGATGTCTTAATTCTTGGAGCAGGGGCCAGCGGTTTGATGTGCGCGGGCAATTTGGCAAAAAAAATGCAGGTCGGAATCATTGATGTGAATGAAAAGCCTGCAAAAAAGTTAAAAATTTCCGGTGGTGGGAAATGTAACATTACAAACAATAGTGTGGAGCTACATAACTTTGACGGTGACGCAGCGCTTTTGACCTCGGTGTTTAAAAAGTTTAGTAAAGAAAAACTGCTTGATTTTTTAGAGAGAAGCAGAATTGAGTTGGAGCTTCGCAAAGGGCGTTACTACTTTTGTAAAAACAGTTCTGATGATATTATAAATGTTTTGCTTCGAAATACTAAAAATGCAGAGATGATTTTAGGTGAGAAGATTATAGAAGTGACAAAAGAGGGTGAACTTTTTGAACTTCGAACAGATAAAAGTGTGCGAAAAGCAAAAAGAGTCGTTGTGGCAACAGGCGGCGAGAGTTTTAAAACACTAGGGGCAAGTGATATCGGCTTACAAATCGCTCAAAGCTTTGGAGTTAAGATAAAAAAATTTACACCTGCACTTGTTGGTCTTACCTTACAAAAAGAGCAGTTTTGGATGAAAGAGCTCAGCGGGCTCTCTTGCCTTGTCGAAATAAAAGTAGAAGAGAGAAGCTTGCGTGAGGAGATGCTCTTTGCCCATAAAGGCGTTAGCGGTCCTGCTGTACTTTCCGCTTCGCTTTACTGGAAAAAAGGAGATATTTCTATTGATTTTCTTCCCTCTGATGCTATTGAAGAACTTGCTAAAAAAGGCGGAAAAAAACTGCTCTCTTCTGTGATGCCTCTGCCAAAGAGACTTGCAAAAGCACTGCTGCAGGCGATTGAGATGAAAGATAAAGAGTGTACAAAAGTACAAAAAGAGGAACTTGCAAAACTTGCAAAGCTCCATAACTATACTTTTGCACCTGCAGGCAATTTTGGTTTTACAAAAGCTGAGGTGAGCCGTGGTGGTGTTGTGACGGATGAATTAAACAAAGAGAGTCTGGAGTCAAAAGAAGTGAAAGGGCTTTATTTTATTGGCGAAGTGGTCGATATAACAGGAGAACTTGGAGGTTACAACTTCCAATGGGCCTTTTCATCTGCCTATGTTTGTGCAAAAGCAATAAAGTAGGTATAATAAATAAAGGGCACTTCTAAAAACCCTAGTTACTCTCAGCTTTACAGAGGAGGTTATAATCAAGGCACTCTTTTAAAGCCCTAGCCATAGTTAAGGCGAAAAAGAGTAACGCAGAGTGTATGCTCCTCTGTAGAGCCCAAAGGGAGGGATAAAAAAAAGCGAACTTGCACAAAACTTTTTCTCACCGTAGCTACGGCTACGCTTTAAAAAAGGTTTTGCACAATTTCATCTTTTTTCTTCCCTCTGAGAATTGCTAGGGTTTTTAGAGGTGCCCTAAA
>JALVXQ010000160.1 GCA_027038255.1 Sulfurimonas sp.
TTCCATGATATTTATATCCAATATCATTAACATTATAGTCCCATTTATAATTACCTTGATTATTTCTTGCAAAAGTATCTTTATTAATTCCTAACCAAGATAGTTCTCTACATCGTTTGTCATCTTGATCATTATTAAAGCATATCATTCCACTATCTGCAGTTGGTAAATTTTTAACAGCCTGAAAAGAGAATACTGCAACATCTACATCAAATCCAACATGTTTACCATTATAATAACTTCCTGCCATATGAGCTGCATCTAAAATTATTGAGATATTATTTTCTTTTGCTATTTTAATAATATCAATCATATTTTTAGTATTTCCACCAATACCTACAAATATAATAGCTTTTGTGTTTTTTGTAATTTTATCTAAAACAGATTTTGGATCAAGATTTAGCGACTCATCAATATCTGCAAAAATAGGTATCAAGTTTTCATATTTAATTGCATGATTTGTTGAAACAAACGTAAAAGGACTAGTAATTATTTCACTATTTTCATTCCAGTTATTTTTTTCTTTTAATATTCTTACTGCTAAATGTAATCCAGAAGTCGCAGAGTTAAGAAAATGTGCATATGGTAAATTGGTATATTCTTTCCATTTTTCTTCAAGTTCTACAGTTTTATAACCCATACCGGTCCATCCAATTTCTAAGCACTCTCTAATTTCTGATAAACATTCATCAACTCTATATCTTGGTTTCAAAACTTGTATTTTTTCCATATTAATTATCTCCATAATAGTTTATATTAAAATCAAATATCTCTTCAGTTTTACTTAGTTTTGGTTGATTCTTATCTTTGGAAGATAGCTTTATCTCTTTATAAGGAACTTTCCAATCTATTCCTATCATGTCATCTTCAAAAGATATGCCTCTATCTTGTTCAGCAGAATAATAGTTATCTACTTTGTATGCAAATGTAGTATCATCTTCTAAAACAACAAAACCGTGTGCAAAACCTCTTGGTATAAAAAGTTGCTTTTTATTATTCCCGCTCAACTCTACTGCAACATATTTACCAAAAGTTGGGCTCCCTTTTCGTATATCTACAGCTATGTCTAGAACTTTACCTTTTATTACACGAACAAGCTTGGTTTGTGCAAATGGTGGAAGTTGATAGTGAAGTCCTCTTAAAACACCATAAGAAGATTTAGACTCATTATCCTGAATAAAGTTTACTTTATAACCTAAAAACTCTTCAAGCTTATCTTCTCTAAAAGTTTCTACAAAATAACCTCTATTGTCTCCATGAACTTTTGGCTCTATAATAATAACATCCTCTATATCAGTTCGTTGAAACTTCACTTAATACCTCTTTTCTCTTTAGCTCTTTGCATTAGATATTGACCATATTGATTTTTTATAAGGGGTTGAGCAAGCTCTACAAGTTTCTCTTGTGAAATATAACCCATCTCAAAAGCAATCTCCTCAAGACAAGCTATTTTCAGCCCTTGTCGATTTTCTATGGTTTGTATAAACATACTCGCTTCTAGTAAACTTTCGTGCGTACCTGTATCTAGCCATGCATAACCTCTTCCCATTAACTCAACATTTAATCTATTTTCAAAAAGATAAAAATTTATAAGGTCAATAATCTCAAGTTCTCCCCTATCACTTGGTTTAACCTTTTTGGCTTTTAAAACAACATCATTAGGATAAAAGTATAATCCTACAACGGCATAGTTACTTTTAGGGTTTTGTGGTTTTTCTTCAATAGATATTACTTTACTATTTTCATCAAATTCTACCACACCATATCGTTTTGCATCTTTAACATAATACCCAAAAACCGTTGCTTTATTCTCCTCTTTTGCTCTTCGAACACCTTGTGCTAGAAGTTCGGTTAATCCTCTACCATAAAAAATATTATCTCCAAGTATTAAACAAGCATCATCTCCATTTAAGAACTCTTCTCCTAGTATAAAAGCTTGTGCTAATCCATCTGGTGATGGTTGTACAACATAAGATAACTTCATACCTATATTACTACCATCACCTAATAGTTTTTCAAAATTTGGTAAATCATCAGGTGTTGAGATAATTAGTACTTCTGTAATGCCTGCTAACATTAATACAGAAAACGGATAATAAATCATTGGTTTATCGTAGATAGGAACTAATTGTTTACTTACTCCTTTAGTAATTGGATATAGCCTTGTTCCGCTTCCACCCGCTAAAATTATCCCTTTCATATTCTACAGCCTCCCATCACTCTTATCTAAAATTGACTTAATATCAAAAATTACAAGTTTTGAGTGTTGGCTTTTAAGTGTTGAGTTAAGGTTTTTATATTCATCATGTGCCACGGCAAGTACTACAGCACCATAATTCTCAATTCTTAATTTTTCATTATCAATTAAATCAAGGTTGTATTCTCGTTTTACCTCTTCTTTATC
>JALVXQ010000161.1 GCA_027038255.1 Sulfurimonas sp.
CACTTGAAGCGTTGAAAGATGTAAAGTATGATGAAAAGGCACACAGTGAGGCACTGGAGAAAAAAGGGACGCTGGAGCCGAAGTACAAAGAGCTGTTGGGACTTGAAACGCTCATCGCACAGATACCGGTACTTGAAAGTGAATTAAAAAGCATAGAGGCAAGCATTGTCAAGAGCCAAGAGGGCATCAAAAAACAAGAGAAAGCCATAGCAGAGCACAGCTATGATGCCAAAGAGCATCAGCATCAAGAGAAGCTGTACGATGAGGTACTCAAAGCCAAGAGTGCCATACAGTCGGAACTCTCAGACAAAAGGGTGCAGACGCAAAAGGTTATGGGTGAGATAAACACACTCAAAAGTAAGCTCAGTAGAAACGAAGCGCAGAAAAAACAGCTTCAGACTAAACTAGACGATAAAAACGACTATGACAAGCTCAAAGCTTTTATGGGTGAGTTCAAGAACAAGATCAACTCTCAGATCTCCCCACGCATCAGCCAGCTTGCCTCCCAGATGTACGCAGCCATCACCCGGGGCAAATACCAGCTCATCGAAGTGAGCGATGAGTTCGACTTCTTCATCTATGATGACGGGGTGCGCTATCCCATCGAACGCTTTAGCGGCGGAGAAATAGACCTCGCCAACCTGGTGCTGCGCATCGCCATTTCCAAGACGCTGAGTGAGCTTAGCGGCAGCGGCGGCGTGGGCTTTTTGGCGTTCGATGAGGTCTTCGGCTCGCAGGACGAGGAGCGGCGCTATGAGATCATGGAGGCGTTTCATACCATCAAAGAGCAGTATCGGCAGATCTTTCTGATCTCTCATGAGAGCGAGATTAAGGAGATGTTTGAGAGGGTTGTGGAGTTGTGAATGAGAGAAATATTAAATAATATAAAAGGAATAAATAATGGAAACTATAATAAATTCTCTATTAAATGGTAATTGCATTCTATTTACTGGTGCAGATTTCTCAAAAGATAATAATACAAAAAATTTACTTGATGAAAAATTTTTAAGAGGTGGAGAATTAGCCAAGGATATGCTCAGACAGTGTGGTGAAATGGAATCAGATAATTTGGGATATGCTTCAGAAATTTTTATTGAAAATAAAGGAAAATATGAATTGATAAATTATTTACAAAATCAATTTAAATGTAAAGAATATTCTTCATTGCATAAAAATTATGCAAATTTACCATGGAAAAATATTTATACAACCAATTATGATAATATTTTAGAACAAGCAAACCCATCATTGAGGCCATTAACTATTATTTCCCCACATATAATGAGTACATATGAAAAACCGTATATATTACATATTAATGGATATATTGATACTTTGACGGAAGATTCACTTGATTATGATTTTAAACTAACAAAAACAAGTTATTTAGTTGATGCATTTAATGATGATGAATGGAAAAAAATATTTGAAAGTGATATTAAAGTATGTGATTATATTATTTTTATTGGCTATTCATTAAATGATTTTGATATAGAAAAGATATTATTCCCAGATGAATACCTTCATCAAAAAATAATATTTATAACGAGTGAACGTGAGGACAGAGAAAGAGACCATCGTTTAAAAAAATTTGGTCAAGTATTTAATATTGGTAAAGAAAATTTTTTAGATAAGATACTGTCAATACAAAAAAACTTTAAACCAATAAAGGAAGATATTAGGTTCACTTCCTTTAATGTAAAAGAGAATTTCACTTTTACAAACAAAGGTATAACTGATGAAGATATATTTAGTTTGTTAATGTATGGAAAAAATAATGATGATCTTATATGTAAAAGTATTATTGATCATAAAAAATGTTGTGTTGTAAGTAAAAGTGTCGAAAATATACTACAAGATTTAATTGACAACAATATTGTATCTCTTTCTGCAGAAATGGGTAATGGTAAAACCATAATGACTGAAATTATTAAATGCTTTGCTATTAAAAATAAATATAAAGTTTATTCTTTTATAGAGAAAACAGCGACATTTGAAAAAGAAGTAGACTTAATAAGTAAATGTGGGGATAAACATATAATAATTATAGAAAACTATCAAAATAAGATTGAAATACTTCAAAAGTTAAAGTTAAAACTAAACTCTAATGCAAGAATACTATTAACTGCCAGAACAGTATTTGATGATTTATTTTATTCAAAGGTTGAGGAAATTTTTGGAAAGGAAATTGTAAGTTATGATTTAAATTTTATGCCAGATTGACCTGCCCCAAAAAGTAGTACCATTTCCAAAGTTAGACTTTGATTGTATATCAAGCAGCATTTTGTCTGCCTGAAATGTACTAACCAACACTTAATCTGACACTCTACAATTTCTCCTGAAATTTTGTGTCAGATGGCTATGCAGCCACCACCTTCGATTTGTCAGAATTATAA
>JALVXQ010000162.1 GCA_027038255.1 Sulfurimonas sp.
TAAAGGTATGAAGAGGGGAAATCTCTTTTGCACTAAGAGTAAAAAATAGGAGGAGCAGTATGAGCAGTTTTGGCAAAAACTACACCTTCTCCCAGAAAGTTCCCTGTGGGGTATCCATCAGGTTGATGCCATATGAAAGTATCTGCTCACGCAGGGCATCTGAAGATGCAAAATCTTTTGCTTTTTTGGCTGCATCTCTTTGTTGTATAAGCTGGGCAAGTTCTTCTTTTGTCGCTTCATCCATGCCAAACTGAAAGTATTCGTAAGGGTTTTTTACGCCAAAGCCTAAAACTTCTTGGATGTAGCCAAGGTTCGCCATAAGCTCTTTTTTGAGCTGTTTGTGTTTGCCCGGTGTGTCGAGTGTCTCATTTGCGTGCGCTGTCATCTCATCAATGAGTGCAAGTGCAGCGGAGATGTTTAAGTCATCACTGAGTGCTTCGAGCAGTTTATGTTGAAACTCTGTTTTGTCCTGATTCTCTGCCAAACCAAAAAGACGTTTTTTAAGACGGTAGAGTTTGTCAAGCCGTTTTTTGGAAGCTTCGAGGTCTTGCGTGTTAAAGTTGAAGTTACTTCGGTAGTGTGAACTTAAAAGGTAAAAACGCAGTACTTCGCCGTCATACTCACGCAGGGCATCTTTTAAAAAGAAGCTGTTACCGAGTGACTTGCTCATTTTTTCGCCGTCGATATTTACAAAACCGTTGTGCATCCAGTAGTTTGCAAGTTCATGCTGTGTTGCGCAGCGAGTTTGTGCCGCTTCATTTTCATGGTGTGGAAAAAGCAGGTCGGCACCACCTCCGTGAATGTCGATTGCATAAGGCTTGTTTTTGTAGGCAAGATGTTTTTCTATCATAGCAGAGCACTCCAAGTGCCATCCCGGACGACCTGCTCCAAAAGGGGATTCAAAGGTGACAGAGCCGTCTTTGACATTTTTCCAAAGAGCAAAATCAGCAGGATTTTTCTTCTCGCGTGAGCTTACAACCCGTTCTTGCCTTGCATCTTCATCCTGAACTCTGTGAGAGAGTGTGAGGTATTCCTTGTCACTTTTTGTGTCAAAATAGACATCGCCATCCTCTGTTTGGTAGGCATGACCGCTTGCTATGAGCTTTTGAATAAGAGTAAACATCGCATCGAGTGATTCTGTCGCTTTTGGCTCAATGTCAGGACGTTTGACACCGATGAGCGCCATCTCTGTATGAAAAGCCTCTGTATAAAAATCTGTAATGGTTTTGATATCTTTTTTTTGCTCTATGGCTTTTTTGATGATTTTGTCGTCGATGTCTGTAATGTTTCTTGCATAGGTGACTTCATAATCGTTTGCCCGAAGTACCCGCGTGAGCAGGTCAAAAACAAGTGCAGACTTGGCATGACCGAGATGGGCATCATCATAAACAGTAGGACCACAGACGTAGAGTGTAGCTTTTCCCTCTACTAGAGGTTCAAATTTGCGTTTTGTTTTTTGTACCGAATCAAATATATGCACTGATAAAATCCTTGAAAACTACCAATAAAGCAGTAAATAATAGAGAACCTACAAAAAGATAGAGCAGGTTTTTTGAGCGAAGTATAGCAAAAAAGTTTTGAACACCGAAAACTTTGATGGTAAAAAAGAGGCTTGTAAAGCCGCCGAGTGTACTTGCAAGTGCCAGACCAGCCACCCCAAAAGGGCTAATGAATGCAAGCGCAAAAATGATGTAAATAATCAGTGAAATAGTGGCAATCTTAGCCGCATGCAGCTGCATCTCTTTTGCATAGAGCCAGAGTACAAAGAGTTTTTGCAGACCAAAAGGAAGCAGTCCTATGAGATACATCGTTAAAACTGCCGATGTTTGTTGGGTGTCAGCAGCATCAAAAGCGCCTCTTTGAAAAAGAACAGAGATGATTTCATGCGAGAGAATAATACCGCCGATAGTACTCGCGGTAAGTAAAAAAGTCAAAAACCAAAAGGCTTTTTGAAGATTTTGCAGGGCTTTTTTTTCGTCAGCATTTTTGAGGTATTTCGCTATGCGCGGAAAGAGTGCCACAGAGGTTGCGATGGCAAAGAGCGCTAAAGGAAGCTGAAAAATTCTGTTTGCATAGTAAAGGTAGGAGATGGAGCCTGTTACCAAAAAAGAGGCTAAAAAGGTGTCTAAAAATGCAGATATCTGTGCTGTTGAGTTTCCCCAGATGGCAGGAAAAAAGTTGTTACGGAATTTTTTTGTATCCTCTTTAATGAGGGGAGCCTTCTCACGCAGGTATTTAAAACCGCCAAAAAGCAGCTTGAAAAGCCCCATTTTGTAAATGGCGATAATATGTGCGATAAGTTGCAGTACGCCGCCTATAACAACACCAAAGCTGAGATAGTAGACGATTTCACTGCTGGCTTTGTCGCGTGAGAGCAGCAGTGCTGTAA
>JALVXQ010000163.1 GCA_027038255.1 Sulfurimonas sp.
AGGAAGTTGTGAAACAAACCAAATCAACTTCCACTGCTGCTGCAAAGGCCATCAGTATCAACGATGTCGTCGAAGAAGAGATATATAGATTCTCTTCTCTTGACAGAGAGCTTGATAATGTCTTGGGCGGAGGTATCGTTCCCGGTTCATTGACACTCATTGGAGGAAGTCCCGGAGTTGGGAAATCCACCCTGCTTCTCAAAGTCGGAGCAAACATCGCATCAACAAAAAAAGATGTTTTGTATGTAACCGGTGAAGAGTCAATTTCTCAGATAAAATTGCGTTCAAACCGTCTCAAATCAAATCATGATTCACTCTATCTTTTAAGTGAAATACGCCTTGAACAAATTTTAGTAGAGCTTGAACACAAAGCATATGATTTTCTCATCATTGACTCCATTCAAACGATTTACTCTGAAAACATCAGCTCTGCACCCGGGTCTGTCACGCAGGTACGTCAAATTACTTTTGAATTAATGCGCATCGCAAAAGAGAAAGATTTGGCAATTTTCATCATCGGACACATCACAAAAGAGGGATCTATTGCAGGACCGAGAGTCTTAGAGCATATGGTAGATACTGTTCTCTATTTTGAAGGAGATTCTTCTCAAGAACTGCGCATTCTTCGAGGTTTTAAAAACCGTTTTGGTGCAACAAGTGAGATAGGTGTTTTTGAGATGAAAGAAGAAGGTCTTGTAAGTGCCACAGACATCGCTTCACGATTTTTCAACCGTAACTCTCAGCAGAGTGGCTCTGCACTGACTGTTATTATGGAGGGAAGCCGCCCTATTATTCTCGAGGTGCAGGCCCTGGTCTCTGAATCACATACACCTAATGCAAAACGTCAAGCTACAGGATTTGACAACAATCGCCTCAACATGCTTTTAGCACTTTTAGAGAGAAAACTGGAGATTCCACTCTCTGGATATGATGTTTTCATCAACATTACAGGCGGCATCAAAATAACTGAAACTGCAGCAGATTTGGCTATACTAGCAGCCATCATCAGCAGCTTTCGTGACCGTGCCATTTCAAAAGAGACTGTATTCATCGGAGAAGTCTCTCTCGTTGGTGATGTACGAGAAGTTTACGGACTTGACGTTAGACTTAAAGAGGCAAAAATGCAAAATATTAATAAAGCGCTTGTTGCAAAAAAACCTTTAGAAAAAAGCTTGATGAGGACATATATAGTCGATGAAGTAACAAAACTCTTAGAGTGGTATTAAATTAATCATTTTAAAAGAAAATTTACTCATTTTAATTGTATAATGACGGAATAAAAATTTTGAAGGTAAAAAATGATTGATACTGAATTTAGAAGTGAAGAGAGATTTACAAGGCTCTCTATTGCGTATGATACGCTTGAAGAAAAAGAGTGCATAACTTCACATGTTGACTCTATCATTGCAAAACATACACTAAAACCTGAAGAGATTTATACTACAAAGGTTTCTAATGGCAAAGAGGTATTGGTCATTGAGTATCATGATTGTGATCGTGAAGCAGGCGAGATTTTTGAGGATATTATGAAATCTTTAAATATTACCTGTTGCTCGTAAGGTTTAAAAATGAATCTGCAAGAGTATGCAAAAGGAAATGAGCTTTTTAGAACATACTTTAAGAAAAATCAAGAGTCACTTCTTGACCTTGTAAAAAGTGGACAGTCTCCAAAAGCTCTCTTTATCGGTTGCTCTGACTCACGGGTGATTCCAGATTTGATGCTCCAGACAAATCCTGGTGATTTGTTTGTCATCCGAAATGTCGGCAATTTTGTCCCTCCTTACAAACCCGATGAGGATTTTCATGCAACAGCTTCAGGAATCGAATATGCCGTCAGTGTTTTAAAAGTAGAAGAGATTATTATCTGTGGGCATACACATTGCGGTGCTTGTCAACATCTCTACGAGCCCATCGAAGATGCTTCATTAATTCATACAAAGAAATGGCTAGAATTAGGAGAAAACGCTAAAAAATCAGCGATACTCAGTCTGGGTGCCGATGCTCCGCAAGAAGATTTGCTTCGCTTGACTGAAAAACTCTCTGTTATCAATCAAATTGATAATATTCTCTCCTATCCAAGTGTCAAAAAACGTTTTGAGGATGGTTCACTGCATATTCATGGATGGTGCTATGACATAGAGACAGGCAAAATAGAGTACTATAATGCAGATACATATGAGTTTTTACCACTCAAAGAGCTAGTTTTACAAAATTAGCCTTAATAAATTTTCATAATTTTCGATATACTATAAAAATTATTAATTTCAAGGAAGAAATATGGCTGAAGAAGAGACAACAGAAGAAGAGTCTGCGCCCAAAGAGAAAAAATCAAGTAACTTGCTGATGATAATTATCATCGCGGTACTGATACTTATTATTATAATTGGAGCTGTTGTTGCTGTTTTACTTATGAGCGGCGGAGATGACAGTGTTGATGCAACATCTGCACCTCAGGCACAAGAGAGAACAGTATCAAAACAGAAAAGTAGAAACAGTTCAAATGTCATGAATGACACGAGAAAACTTGACCAAATTGGCACACTCTATCCGTTAGATACATTTACAGTAAACCTCAAAAGCGACTCCGGAAGACGATACCTCAAAGTTACAATGTCTCTTGAGCTTGAAGGCGACGAGTTGAGTATGGAACTAGATGCAAAAGCTCCAGTACTTAGAGATAGAATCATCCGTATACTTAGTTCAAAAACTTTAGAAGAGATTTCATCGAAAAAAGGAAAACAGAAAGTTTCCGAACAAATTATGGATACTTTAAATGCAATGCTTACTGATGGTAGAATAAAAGGCATCTACTTCACTCAGTTTGTCATTCAGTAATACGTTTTAATGGTAGGCATTGATTTAATCAAAACTGCCCGTATGGAGCGTTTAATGGAGCGCTTCGGCGATAAAGCTTTAGAAAAATTTCTATCTGATGATGAGATAAAACTTGTTAAAAATCATACAACCGCAGCTGGTTTTTGGGCTGCAAAAGAGGCATTTTCAAAAGCTTTGGGAACCGGCATCGGTGCAAGCTGCTCTTTTCATGAGATAAAAATCTATAAAAGTGAAAAAGGTGCTCCAAAAATTGCACTCTCACGCAGATTAGTCAAAGAGTTTGCCATAGTGAATACCGCTCTCTCTATCACGCACGATGGAGAGTATGCTGTCGCAGTTGTCACTATAAAAACATCATCCCCCTCCGACAAAGTCAAGGAGTTCTAACTTATCTCCGTCTTGCAGATTATAATTCTCCCATGTATCCTGTTTCACTATATTCATATTGACTGCAGCTGCCATTACTTTGCCTTCTAGAGACAAAGCTTTTAAAAGCTCTTGCAGTGTTATATTTTCATTAAATTCTCTTTCTTCCCCATTGACTACAATCTTCATCAAATATCCTATATATTATTTCTGAAATTGTATCACTGTTTATTGAATATATTATCAATACTTGCTATACTTAGAAAAAAACTAAAGAAAAATTAAACATGACAAATTCAAATGAGTTATTGCAATACACACAAGACTTAAACCTTTTATTTGCAGAGGATCATAAAGAGTTGCGTGAGAGCACTACCGAGATACTCAAAAACTTTTTTAACAGTGTTGATGCAGTAGATGATGGAGACAAAGCTCTCAAGTTATATCAACAAAACAGGTATGACATTGTTCTTACAGATATTCGAATGCCAAATATGGATGGTATAGAACTGACAAAAAAAATCTATGAAATAAATCCGCAGCAAAGTATTATTATTTTATCGGCACATGATGAGTCAAAACACCTTATACCTCTCATTAATCTTGGAGTTTCTCAATTCATTAAAAAGCCCATTGATTATCAAGAGCTCATTGAAGCACTTATAAAAGTTTCAAAAGCACTTTTGAACAAAGAGAAAAATATTTATGCCCTTTCAAATACAATTACATTTGATACCAAATACCGATATGACAGAGAGAACAGACTACTTTTAAAAGAGAACGAAACCGTTTATTTGACAAAATATGAAATTATTTTTCTTGATATTCTTACAAGTCAAACCGGTAAAATATTTTCAAATGAAGATATAGTCAATTACTACTTGACACAAGAAGAGAATATTGATGCTCAAAACATCAGAAAACTTGTTTCTAAATTACGGAAAAAAGTTCCTGAAAACTCCATAGAGAGTGTCTATGGAATAGGCTATAGAGCTATCTCTAATGCTTAAAGTTTAGAAATATATGCTGCTAAAGCCTTTATGTCCGCATCACTAAGTTTAGCTGCTTGGCCTTGCATAACTGCTTTCATTGTACTACCGTAACTGCCATCTTTATACCCATTAAGCGCATTGACAATCTTTGAACTTTCCCAGCCGGCGATCACTTGTGATTTTCCAAGGGCTTTTTTCTCAGCTTTTGCTCCATGGCAGCTAGAACACGCTTTAAAAAGTTTAGCACCATCTACTGTTGCTACTGTAGGCACTGCTTCTTTTGGGGCTTCAACAACTGCTTTTACAACAGGTTCAGCTTTTTTTTCTGCAACAACAGCTTCTTGCTCTTTTGGCGCCACACTCTTTTGAACAGCCACCACATCTTTTACTACTTCTGTCTTAACAGGTTCTGATTTAGCCGTCTCTTGACTTGTAGATTTATTGTCACTACATCCTATTAAAAAAAGTGCCACTACAGCGGATAACAATATTTTCATTTTTTCTTCCTTACTTTTTAACATTGATTTTAGTTATTATACACTAATTTTAGTTTATCATTTTTATAAGCGAATATCCATCGTACCAGCAAAACAAATATCCATAAAAAAAGCAGCGGCATTACAACCGTTTGAAATATAAAAACTGTGATGAGTGTAATGATGTTATGCGTAGCCTCGTCAATACTTTTTTGTAGAGAATCCAACTGTTTTGAGATGTTCAAACTCGACACAATATTGGAATACTTACTGTCTAGAGAGTCAAAAAAGCCCTGCTCTTTTTTACTCTCCAAAATTGCTTTATTTTTATTTTCAATATCTTCAAGCTGCTCTTTTGTCGTACTGATTACCTCTGTTGCCTGCTGGTACTCATTTTGAAGTAGCGAATCGTACATCAGTTGTGAGGAGTAGACAAAGATAATAGCAGAAAAACGCAGTAAAACTAAAAGTACAAATATTTTAAAACTATACTCGAAAAAAAAGCTGTTTTTTATCTGTTTTATCCACAACAACCCCAAAGTAACAAAGGCACTCGCACCAAGAGCTGCCTGTAGAAACAGTTTTGAACTCAGTATCAAAAGAAGTTTTTCAATCCCTAAAGAGATAGAAGCAAAAAGCATAACCCATGAGAAGCGCTCTACGATGTCATTAAAAGGGTCAAGTACTTCACCCACACTAAAATTCAGTCCGATTCCAACAGGAGTAAGGGAAAGCTGAGTGCCTTGAATAAGCGATATTACGGCATTGAGTGCTTTAGCTAGCCCAAAAGCCACCATCGCTCTCTCATAGGATGCATCTAAAATCTGCATCGCTTTTTCATCAACATGGAGTGTCGAGCTCATAATAACCAGTAACACAAGAACAATGCTCAACCATACTTTCATCACAACTCCTAATGGTTAATAAATACTTTTTCGATATAATTGCATTAATTTAATAAAGTGAAAAAACTATGCATTTTGAACCATATCCATTTGAAAAACTAAACGTTTTACTTCAAAACATTATACCAAATAAAAACTATGCGCCTTCTGTTTTAACGATTGGTGAACCGCAGTTTGAAACACCGCAACTTATCCAAAAAATGCTTTGTGACAATAGTGCTCTGCTTAAAAAATATCCTAAAACCACAGGAGAGGCAGAGCTGCGTGAGGCAATGCGCGGTTTTATGCTAAGAAGATTCAGTGTCACCCTCAGTGATGCGCAGATCATCCCTACTTTTGGAACACGAGAAGTCCTTTTTAACTTCCCACAATTTTTACTATATGAGAAAAAAAATCCTGTGATGGCCTATACAAACCCTTTTTATCAAATTTACGAAGGAGCGGCCATTGCAACACGCTCTGAGGTCATTCACCTCAATCTTGATGCAAAGAACGACTTTAAACCTGAGATTGATGAGAGAGAGCTGCAGAGATGTGACCTAGTCATTATCAACTTTCCAAACAATCCGACATCTGCTTCATTTACACTCGATGAACTTGGAAAATGGGTAAAACTTGCCCTCAAATATGACTTCGTCCTTTTAAATGACGAATGTTACAGTGAAATATATACAGGCAAGCCTGTTCCCTCTCTGCTTGAAGCCGCACAGCATGTCGGTAATGACAATTTTAAAAATATTTTGGTTATCAACTCTATCTCTAAACGCTCTTCGGCTCCGGGACTACGCTCAGGATTCATAGCCGGCGATGCAGATATTTTACAAGAGTACATGAAGTATAGAACTTATGTCGGTTGTGCATCACCCCTGCCTTTGCAATTTGCAGCAGCAGCAGCGTGGAGCGATGAAGCTCACGTCGAGGTCTCACGCACGATATATAAAGAGAACTTTCTTATCGCACAAGAGATTCTCGGCATTGCAATTCCGGAGGCGACTTTTTATCTCTGGCTCGATGTCGGCGATGCTCTGGAGTTTACAAAAAAACTCTATGAAAAGTACAATGTAAAAGTACTTCCAGGAGAATATTTGGCACGTAAAGATGCAAAAGGCGAAAATCCAGGCATTGGCTACATCAGAATCGCGCTTGTTGAGAGTGTAGAAAAGACAAGAGAAGCGTTAACACGTATAAAGGAGTGTATAGGTGAATAAAGAAAAGCTCAAAGCCAAAATCTTAGAGGCACAAAAAAAAGAAGATATCGCTTCACTTTACGTCCTAGAGCAACAAGCTCATGAACTTTTTGATGAAGAGACACTCCACGGATACTATGCCAACATCCTCGATTTGGCACTCGAAAAGCTTACAGATACTCTCGAATCACACCGCCATATGGAGATGAATGAAGTACAGGATTTTGCTACACTTCGTGCTCTTTATGAGTATGCAATGGAGCATTACTCCGCAGGTAGTCCAAAAGATGCAGCAGCTCTTTTTGAAGTACTCGCAGGTCTCAGCAATGACACAAAATTCTCTGATGCTATGAAGATGCACCAAGCAGCAGCTTTAGAGAATCTCTCTTTAGACGATTTTTTAGAGAAGCTTGCAGACCTGCAGGAAACGGAAAATGCAGGCACTTTTTATGTAAGCCGCTTCACAAAAGAGGCACAAGAGTTGCTAGATACAGACAAAAGCAAAGAGGAATAGCTCTATGAAAATTCACTTTATAGGAATCGGCGGTATAGGCATCTCAGGACTTGCACAGTACATGCAGTATAAAGGTCATGAAGTAAGCGGCTCAGATATCAAAGATACGCTTATTACACAAAAACTGCGCTCTTTAGGCATTGATGTGACTATTCCTCACGCAAGCAGTGCCATCACTGACCAAGATCTAGTCGTGCACTCTGCCATCATCCGTCCTGACAATCCTGAAATCGTAGCTGCAAAAGAAAAAGGCATAGAGGTACTTGCCCGACGTGAAGCACTGCTAAAGATTTTAGATGACAGAAAAGTTTACTCTGTTGCCGGCGCGCATGGCAAAAGTACGACTACAGCAATTTTAGCGGCCATCATGGATGGTTCAACTATCATTGGTGCGGAATCAAAAGCTTTTGGTTCCAATGTTCGTTATGATGCAAAAAGTGATGTTATGATTTTTGAAGCAGATGAGAGTGACGGCAGTTTTATCAACTCCAATCCCTACTGCGCTATCGTCATCAATGCAGAACCTGAACATATGGAGTATTATGACTACAATTATGAACGTTTTTATGACTCCTACAAAACTTTCATCAACTCTGCAAGCTGTAAAGTTTTAAATGCAGAAGACCCTTTCTTGGCTACTCTTATCAACGACGTAGAAGCGCAGTGGCTCTACCCGTCCAAAGAGATTACCAACATAGAGTATGTTCTCATTAACAATGAACCGCATACAAGATTCACACTGCGGGATTTAGGAAGTTTTGATGTTTGGGGCTTTGGAAAACACATTGCGCTTGATGCTTCTTTGGCTATTTTAGCAGCGCGTGAGTCTATGAAAATCGAAGAAATCAGAAAAAAACTACTCACCTTTAAAGGTATCAAAAAACGTTTTGACATTGTCGGCCTGGAAAATGATAGTGTTATTATAGATGATTATGGGCACCATCCAACGGAAATAAAAGCAACTTTTGAATCTGTTAAAGAGTATGCACAGCTCAAAGGCTTTGACAAGATTACAGCTATCTGGCAGCCGCATAAATACTCTCGAACCATTGACAATCTTGATGAGTTCATTAAATGTTTTGAGGGTGCTGCAGAGCTTATCATCCTTCCGGTATGGGCTGCAGGTGAAGCACCTCGTGACATTGACTTTAAAGAGAAGTTTAAAAGCTACAATCTCACTATGGCGGACTCCATTAAACGTGCCAACAACACTATCACTGTCATTAAGGATAAAAAAGACCTTGAGACGCTTGACAAAGGACTCATCATCGGTTTTGGCGCAGGTGATATTACATACCAAATCAGAGGCGTAAGCTAAGTGGCATACATTGTATCTTTTTTCGCACTTATTACACTCTTTTATGTGATGCACTATTTTACAGAGCTGACACGCACGCATAAAATCTCTATTACTGCCGTTTTGTTTTTCCTCATATACAGTGCAATAGCCTACAACACCTATCAAAATGAGCGGAGTCAAAAACTACTTGATATTGTCACACGTTACAATCAAGGCAAAACACTCCACTGCGCAAAGAGAAATGTCACTAATGCGACCTATTCACTCAGTGTTGGAACATATACATTTATAGGTAAGAAAGAGACTCCGCATTACGGAGAGATGATAGATGCTTCCACATGCAAGTAAATAAAAAACACAACAAAATTACAAAGCTTATCTCTCAGCTTGACCTACAGCAGCATATTGCAGAGTTTGAAAGTTTCTTCTCACGCACGCACTCACTCTACATCGAGGGAGATCAGGAGCTTCATTTTCGCTATATCAAAGCACTTGATGCACTTGAATTTAACGCCCCACCCAAAGTTGCCGACTTTACAGAAATCAAACTCTATTTAAAGAAACATGGTGTTTTAAACTTTGAACAGATATTTGAACTTGTAAAAGTTGTACGTTATTTTCGTTACTTCAAAAACCGGGAACTTGACGGACTCATCGGTCAATGGATGGAAAAATTTCTCATTCCTGAAGCCTTTTTAGAAATAGAGAAGTATTTCACCAGTGATGGAAAGTTTGAAGAGAATCTCGATGAGACACTCTTTGGACTTTCACAAAGAATCAAAGAGTATAAAAATGAGATGGGCGGTGCAATCAAACGCATGATGAACTCCTCAAAACTCATTGGTTATCTCGTTGACACACAATTGCACTACATCAACAATGAAGAGTGTCTGCTTGTCCGCGGTGGTTTCAATCATGTCCTCAAAGGAGCTGTTATCGGACGCAGCAGCGGCGGCTTTTTCTATGTCGCTCCCGATGCCGTTTTAAAGACAAAAGAGAAAATTCGCTACATCGAGCAAGAGCGTGAAGCCATCTTCTACAACTATGCAAAAGAGTTCTCACAGAAGCTTACGGAGCTGCTGCCGTTTATAAACTTTATAGATAAAGAGTTTACAAAATTTGACAACTATCAGGCTCGGGTTCATTTTGCAAAAAGTAAAAACCTTCAACTCATTAAAAGTCAAAAAGATTCCAAAATAGTGCTCAAAGATTTCATCCACCCTGCTCTGCACAATGCAAAACCAATCAATGTCGATTTCTCAAAAAACATCTTGATGGTTACAGGTGTCAATGCTGGTGGTAAAACAATGCTGCTTAAATCCATCCTTGCCTCTGCTTTTATGGCAAAGTATATTATTCCGATGCAACTCAATGAGAACAAGTCACACATCGGGAGTTTTAAAGCTGTTGAAGCTATCATAGATGATCCTCAAAATGTCAAAAATGACATTTCAACATTTGCAGGGCGTATGCAGCAGTTTTCACGTATTTTTGAGTACAAATCAGCCCTACTTGGTGTTGATGAGATAGAACTCGGAACAGATTCTGATGAAGCGGCAGCTCTTTTTAAGGTCATCCTCGATGATTTAATAAAACGCGGACAAAAAGTGGTCGTCACTACCCACCATAAACGCCTAGCAGCACTTATGGCTGACCGTGATGATGTAGAGCTCATGGCAGCTGTTTATGATGAAGAGTCTCGCCGTCCGACTTATGAGTTTATGCAGGGCATCATCGGAAAAAGTTACGCTTTTGAGACTGCT
>JALVXQ010000164.1 GCA_027038255.1 Sulfurimonas sp.
ATCGAGCCTTTTTGGATCAGCTTGCCGTCTGCGTCGTAGCTATACTCTGTCGTAATGCCCTCGACGGTTTTGCTAACGAGATTGCCTGCTTGGTCATAGGCAAATGTCGTAACGGTATTATTGCCATCCGGATCGTTGCTGACCGTCTCTTTAATCAGTTGATTGACACTGTTGTATTCGTAGGTGACGGTTCTACCGGTGTTTTCGACTACCTTGACGGGATTGCCTACCGCATCGTAGCTGTAGGCGAAGCTTCTCAGGATCGTACCGTCGCTTGCCTTGTGTACGATCCGGGTGATGCGATCTCTAAGGTCGTAGCCATATTCGGTCGTGATCCCGCTTGGATAGGTGACTTTGGTGACTCTGCCGATGGCGTCATACTCATAGGTTGTTGTCCCTTGTGCATCGGTAACACTCTTGAGACGATTGAGGGCATCGTAGGTTTTAGAGATGCTTTGTGTTGGGGTCTCGATGCGGGTGATGTTGCCCGCTTCGTCGTAGGTGTAGGTGATAACACTCCCATCTTCATACTCTACCACCAACGGTTGGTGCTGGTCATTGTAGGTGATTTGGGGTGGAATGTTTGCAAAGAGGGTGAGGGTAAAGAGTAGGAGGGGTATGATTTGTTTCATTGTCTGCCCTCCTTTTTTGGATTATTTTAGCGTAGGTTGGCTTTTAGGGGAGAGAGTTCTTATTGCCAGGAGTCATCCTCTACTCCAAATGCCTTAAAACATTGGCTAATCTATTGTAATCTCCTTTGATCTTTTCAAAGTCCACAATATCATCAACATTAAAATTTTCCACATTTTCTGTAGCCCAACTTACAAACTCATATAGAGGTTTTATACACGACAATCGTGAACCGAATTTCTCAAATCTTGATTCTATTATATTTGGCAATATCTCAAATGCACTAAGAGCCGAATCATCTATAGAATTATTATCAAAATTGTAAAACTCTTCATTCCAATATTGACTTTGTGATTTTAGATAATGCAGTATAGGCACCAAAAAAGTACAAAATGCTTCTTCGCCTACAAATTCTAAATCCAACAAAACAATATCTACATTTTGCGTTTTCTCTAAATAATTCTCAATTCTGCTGATATCTATGTTGTGGTATTTGTTATACGCATACTCTATATTCATTTTAATAATCAGGTCTTCTGTGTCTACACTTTTATAAAAAGCATTATGTGAGAGTTTTGATACCATTAACATCCTTTCTTGGATATAAATTTTTTTGCTTTTTTGATATTGTTCTCCATATCTTTGATCCAACTATTTTTGTGCCCATTAGGTCGCTTTTTATCAGTCCATTTTTTATCAAATTCTTCTACAGCATTTTTACATTCTGTAGACCATTTTAGCAGTGCTTTATGATAATCACACCCATTTTGGAATTGACTTCTTTTTGGTCCATTAGAACACTTTTGTTTATAGCTATCGTGCTCTTTTTGTGCCTCTTTTTGTTGAGCTTCAGTTCGATCATTAATTTCTATTCCTTCTTCTCCATTTATTAATTCATAGTACATATAGGATAAACTAAAATTATAAAAATATGAATCTATTACAATATCCCACGCACTCCCACCATATCCACCACGACTATTATTACCAATAGTAGCATAATAACTAGTAGCCAATATTCCAGTAATGACAGTTGCCTGCATCATCCCAGACATAGTGAAACAATGCCCACTAGGGTCAACAAACATAATAGGATTCCCACTGGCATAGAGATAGTGGTTTTGACTCAGTGGGTCATTCAGCTTGCCATCATATGTATCACGGCTGAGGAAGCGTGCTGTGGTGGGGTTGTAGTATCGGGCTCTCAGGTAGTAGCTACCCGCCTCGCTATCGTACTGCTCCCCAGTAAACAAGAAGCTATTCTCACTATTTCCATCATGGTTAGTCATTTTTCCATAAGGAGTATAAGCATAAGAATCCGTCAGTGCTTCATTGCTATCTACAAGCCCTCTAGTACTTCCAAGAGCATCCGTCAAGAAGGTGTGACTACCATCGCTGAGCAAGTCATTCCCATAAGTATATTTGATTTGGGTACCGTTCTCTTTTGTTTCTGTTATCACCTGAGCAAACGGAGTATTGGCATCTATCAGATAGGTAGTTGTTCCGTTGCTTGTGGTTTTGGCGATACGGTGACCCTGTGCATCGTAGCTATACTCTATGGTATCTGTCGGTGTGGTGACTTTGACGAGACGGTTTTTATCATCGTACTCGTAGCTGTTGGTTCCATCATCTATCAAGTTACCATTGGCATCGTAGGTGTAGGTGATGGAGCCTTTTTGTGTGAGTTGGTCGTTGGCATTGTAGCGATAGCTTTCGCTTATGCCGTCGATGGTTTTACTGATCAAATTACCC
>JALVXQ010000165.1 GCA_027038255.1 Sulfurimonas sp.
TGACCCGTTGGACCATTTCTCTGTTTTCCAATAATTATTTCAGCATCTTCTTCCTCTTTTTCAACATAAGTAGTAGTAAACTCTTTCCCCTCTGCTTTTGCAGCTTTTTCACGCTCTTTTTCTTCTTTATATAGGTAAACATCATCACGATAGACAAATAAAATAATATCAGCATCTTGTTCGATAGAACCAGATTCACGAATATCACTAAGCATTGGTCGTTTATCGTTTCTACTCTCTAGCCCACGATTTAACTGTGAAAGAGCCACAATTGGCATTTCAAGTTCACGAGCAAGCATTTTAAGTCCACGAGAAATTTCAGAAACCTGCAAATGTCTGTCTTGATTACCAATTCCTGACATAATTTGTAAATAATCAATAACAGCTATCTCAATCTCTGGGTGTTGATTTTTAAGTTTTCTTAATTTTGAGCGTAGTTGATTGATGTTTAAACTCCCTTGATCATCAACAAAAAGTTTTACAGAGTTCATGCGATCTATGGCACCATTTAAGTTACTCCACTGATCATCATTCATATCACCAACGCGAAGTTTTTGTAGAGGTATGGATGTCTGAATAGAGAGCAAACGCAACATCAACTGTTCAGCAGGCATTTCAAGAGAGAAAAAAGCTACACCTTTACCTTGTAAGATTAGAGAATTTACTGTATTTAAAATAAAAGAAGTTTTTCCCATGGCTGGTCTAGCTGCAATAATAACTAAATCACCTTTACCAAAACCTGTTGTCATTTTGTTAAGCTCTTTAAAACCCGTATCTACTCCAACAAGTATGGAATTTCCTCGTGCCTTCATCTCTTTAATGTATTCCATAGTATCAAAGGTCATCTTTGGAGAATCTTTAAAATCACTTGTTTGATTATCTTGTGTAATTTCATAGAGCTTTTTCTCTACAATATCTACAACCTCAGCAGATGGAAGTTCTTCTTCTACTGTAACGCGTTTTATCTCTGTTGTAAGAGTCAAAAGATTTCGTTTTAGTGATTTATCTTTTATCTCTTCTACATAAGCTGTTGTGTTTGAGATAGGGTTTGCAGAGAGAATTTCAAGCAGTACCTGTTCATCAAATTTCTTTGCTTTTATAAGCTCTTTTTTGATGAACTCCTCATCTATTGGCTGATCTTTTTGCAACAAAGTAAGCATAGCTGAAAAAATTTCCTGATGTGCAGGAAGATAAAAATCATCTTTTTTTAGTGTAACACTCAGTTCATCAAATTGACTTGGTTCAAAGATGATAGAGCTAAGAACACTGCGTTCAAAGGCTAAATTATAAAGGTTGTCTTGCATCACTCTTTTCCTGCCATCTTCTCCACTTCAAAAACAAATCTATCGACAAGCTCTTTTTCATCAAGGTTAGCTACAACTTCACCTTTAACCATTACAAGACCTTTACCTTTACCATAAGCTATAGCAACATCAGCATGTTTTGCTTCACCTATGGCATTTACAACACATCCCATAACACTTACATCAAGTGGAGCTTTTATATGCTTTGTTCTCTCTTCTATCTCTGCAACGGCTGAAACTAAATCGGCTTCAATTCGACCACAAGTTGGACATGAAATGATATTTAATCCATCTTTTGCAACTCCACTATCTTTTAAAATAGCACGACCAACTTTTATCTCCTCTTCTAGCTCTCCTGTAATAGAAATACGCATAGTATCTCCAATTCCCTCAAGAAGAAGTGTACCTAAACCAATAGCACTTTTTACGGTTGCATGAAATATTGTACCTGCCTCTGTAACGCCTAAGTGAAATGGATAGTTATTTTTTGGACGCAACAATCTATATGCTTCTACTGTCCTTTGAACATCGCTCGCTTTAAGTGATATTTTAATATCATCAAAACCCAAATCTTCAAGATATTTGATGTTATATTCAGCAGAAGCCACCATTGCCTCTGGAGTTGGACCATACTTATCATCAAACTCTTTTTCAAGACTACCTGCATTTACACCAATACGAATAGGAAGATTTCTCTCTTGACAAGCTTTTACAATCTCTTTTATCTTTGTTTTATCGCTAATATTTCCAGGATTAAAACGAATACAGTCAACTGATTCTGCTGCAATAAGTGCAAGTTTATAATTGAAATGAATATCTGCTACAAGAGGAAGAGAAATTTGTTCTTTTATGGATTTAAGAGCAAGTGCATCTTCCATATCTGGAACAGCAACACGCACAATATCAGCCCCTGCAAAATGCAGACGATTTATCTGCTCTACAGTAGCAACAACATCTCGAGTATCTGAGTAAGTCATAGACTGAACTGAAATAGGTGCATCACCACCAACTGCTACATCACCAACAAATATTTTTTTAGTAGGGTATCTTTTAATCATAAAAGATTGTAGC
>JALVXQ010000166.1 GCA_027038255.1 Sulfurimonas sp.
CATGTTGAGCTTGGTGATTATGTTGTTGTTGGTGGTATGACACCGATTCATCAGTTTGTTCACATTGGTGACTATGCAATGGTTGGAGGAGCGAGTGCTCTTGCACAAGATGTTCCGCCTTTTTGTATGGCAGAGGGTAATCGTGCCTCACTTCGAGGATTAAACCTTACGGGTCTCAGACGCAATATAGACAGGGAAGACATTAACGCGCTCAAATCTGCATACAGAGAACTTTTTGAGTCTGGAAAACCGCTCAAAGATGCTGCGAGTGAACTTTTAGAAAATACAAAAAGCCACTATGTTATTGATTTATGCAATTTTGTAATCAAGACAAAAAGAGGAATACCATTTGAGAGGAAAAAAATATAATGATACATAGACATTGCAGCTTTTGCGACGCAAGCGAAAGTGAAGAGAATCCACTCATAGCAGGAAACGGTGTTTACATCTGTAAAAACTGTGTCGTTTCCGCATATAAAATTATGTTCGGTGATGAAAAAGAGATGGCAAGTGAAGCCAATGCAAAGCTTACAGAACATGTTGAAAAACTGATGACGCCAAAAGAGTTAAACAGTTTCTTATCAGAGTATATCATCGGGCAGGAACGCGCGAGAAAACTTGTAAGTGTAGCTGTTTACAACCACTACAAGAGAATTTTCAAACTCCATAATGCAGAGGATGATGATACAGAAATCGCAAAATCAAATGTTCTTTTAATTGGACCGACAGGTTCTGGTAAAACATTAATGGCTCAGACTATTGCAAGAGTTTTAAATGTTCCTATTGCCATTGCCGATGCTACTTCTTTGACTGAAGCCGGTTATGTAGGAGAAGATGTTGAAAACATTCTTACAAAACTCATTCAGGCAGCCGATGGCGATGTTGAACGTGCACAAAAAGGCATCATCTTTTTAGATGAGATCGACAAAGTCTCACGTATGAGTGAAAACCGTTCTATCACCCGTGATGTCAGTGGTGAAGGTGTACAGCAAGCACTCCTTAAAATCATCGAAGGCTCTTCTGTAAACATTCCGCCAAAAGGGGGAAGAAAACATCCAAATCAAGAGTTTACCGCTATTGACACGACAAATATTCTGTTTATCTGTGGCGGAGCATTTGATGGACTCGATGAGATTCTTAAGCGCAAACAGGGTGAGAATATACTCGGATTTGGACATGAGAAAAAGACAAAAGATGAAGCAAAACCAACATATGACATGGTAGAGCCTGATGACTTAGTACATTATGGACTTATACCTGAACTTGTAGGTCGTCTTCCTATTATTGCCTCACTCAGTGAAATCACAGAGGACGATATGGTTCGCATTTTAACTGAGCCAAAAAATTCTCTGGTTAAACAGTACAAAAAACTCTTTACTATTGATGATGTGGAGTTAAACTTTGAAGAGGATGCACTTCGGGCAATTGCACAAAAAGCGATTAAACGTAAAACAGGTGCCCGTGGTCTGCGTGCAATTTTGGAAGAGTCAATGATAGATATCATGTATGAACTTCCTGAATATGCAGGCTATGAACTTCTCATCACCAAAGAGGTCATTGACGAGGGTGAAAAACCTGTATATATAAAAAAATCAACAAAAAAAACAGCATAAGGCAAGATAGATGATATTTAATAAAATAGTAGGACTTTTTTCAAACGATTTGTCAATCGACTTAGGTACTGCAAATACTATTGTAATTGCAAAAGGCCGTGGAATTATAATCAATGAACCCTCGGTAGTAGCAGTAAAAACAGAAAAATATGGTCAGACAAGAGTTTTGGCTGTTGGACATGAAGCCAAAGAGATGGTTGGTAAAACACCGGGAAATATTAAAGCAATTCGTCCGATGCGTGACGGTGTCATCGCTGATTTTGACATGACAGAAAAAATGATTAGAAAGTTCATCGAAAAAGCGCACGGTAGAAGTTCTTTAATCTCTCCTCGTATCATTATCTGTGTGCCGTATGGGCTCACGCAGGTCGAACGTAAAGCTGTTCGTGAATCTGCACTCTCTGCCGGTGCCCGTGAAGTATTTTTGATTGAAGAACCAATGGCCGCTGCAATTGGAGCAGGCGTTGACATTCGTGAACCGCAAGGAAACCTTGTTGTTGATATCGGTGGCGGTACAACAGAGATTGGTGTTGTTTCACTAGGTGGTCTAGTACTCTCAAAGTCCATCCGTACAGCAGGAGACAAAATCGATCAGGGAATCGTTAACTACGTTAGAAAAAAATACAACCTGCTTATCGGTGAGCGCGTTGCTGAAGAGATAAAAATAAACATTGGAACTGCTGTAACTCTTGATCAAGAGCTTTCTATGGTCATCAATGGTCGTGATCAGGTTGAAGGACTTTTAAGTTCCGTAGAATTAACAAGTGAAGATGCCAAAGATGCAATGAAAGAGCCACTCAAAGAAGTTGCAGAAGCACTTCGTGATGTACTCGAACAGATGCCGCCTGATTTGGCCGGTGACATTGTCAATCATGGTATTATTTTAACAGGAGGCGGTGCACTTATCCGCCAACTTGACAAATACCTTTCAGACATTGTAAAAATTCCTGTTTTTGTAGCAGATGAACCACTTCTTGCTGTTGCCCGAGGAACAGGCCGTGCACTGGAAGAGATAGACTTACTACAAGAACTTTTTGAGAATGAATAAGAAGTTATTTGCTTACTTACTTATCTTATTAGCACTCTTTATGGGTGCTCTTTACTATACAAAAACCATTCAGTCACCTCTGCTTTCCTCACTTAACAACATAAAAATCACCTACCATGCTATTACACAAAGCATACAAAACAGCATTGACAAGCACTTTTTTCAAGCTCAGGAGATTACAGAGCTTAAAGAGAAACTGCAAAAATATGAGAACAATCATCTTGTTATGCAGCAGCTTGCTTCTGAAATTGACAATATGTATAAAGAGAACAATTCAACATTAGCGACAGATCCAAAAATAGAACTGGTTCGGGCAATTTCTTATGAAAAATTTGGCAATCTTAATCGTGTTTGGCTTGATGTACCCGACTACAACAGTTCTAAAATCTATGGACTGATTTATAAAGAGATGGTTGCCGGTATTGTTATCCCTAAGGACTCTAAAGCTTTGGCACTCCTTAACAGTGACATTAAAAGTACCTATGCCGTCTATATCGGTAATTCCAAAGCTCCGGGAATTGCACATGGAAACAATGGTAAGAATTTGGTTGTAAGTTTTATTCCTGCATGGTTTAACATTAAAGTCGGTGATGAAGTCATTACTTCCGGACTTGACAATATCTTTTTTAAAGGTCTTAAGGTCGGTCGCGTTCTCTCCATTTCAACATCTCAGGGCTACCAAAATGCCGTAGTTGAACAATATTACAAATCAAGTGAACCATCTTATTTTCACCTAATCAGGAGCGCCCAATGAAATATTTTCTCATTATTTTACTTTTTTTAGCAAGCTTTTTATCTGCCTCGCAGAAGCAAAAAGTCACGCTTGGGCTTGGTCCATATATCCAATCAGAACCCTACAAAGGTGCAAAAGATTTACTCCTCCCCTCTCCTGTCATTTTCTTTGACAATGGTGTTGTCTATGCAAGATGGAGTAGATTTGGTCTCTATTTTTTAGGAGAGAAGCAAGAAGATTATGCTTGGGGATTTTCCCTGACTGCACAGCCAAGAACGCTTGGCTACAAAGCTTCAGATTCATCCTATTTACAGGGGATGGATGAAAGAAAATCAACCTTTGAAGGTGGACTTGCCTTCTCTGCAAGCTACAAAAAATCAAAATATATCGAGATTATGCTACTTGGAGACATGTTAAACACCTATAATTCATGGGTTAGCAGAGTTGAAATTGGAGACACATATAAAGCAGGGAAATTCACTTTTTATCCGAGTATTATTTTACTCTATCAATCAAGAAAATTTGTAGATTATTATTATGGTGTAAAATGTTCAGAAAGTACTACAGACAGAGCTGCATACTCCCCAGACGGCGGGTTGGAATATGGCGCACAAACGTACATAAAATACCCTTTTACAGACAAACTTTCAGCCCTTATCAATGCACGCTATGATATTATTCCAAAAAGTGCACAACAGAGCCCTCTGACAGATAAAAAGTATATCTATTCCGGACTTGTATCACTCATTTACACCTTCAAATATTAAACTCTCATCAAATATTAAGTGCCTCTTGAGTATAATAAACAAATTTTTTTAGATACATTTTTAAGAGGTAACAAATGCCAAAACGCACCGATATTAAAACTATTTTACTCATAGGTTCTGGTCCGATTATTATCGGTCAGGCATGTGAGTTTGATTACTCTGGAACACAAGCTGTTAAAACACTCAAAGAGTTAGGCTACCGCGTTGTACTCATAAACTCAAATCCTGCTACCATCATGACAGACCCGGAATTTGCAGACAGAACATACATTGAGCCTATTAAAGAAGATATTATTGAGCGTATCATCAAAGATGAAAATGTAGATGCAGTACTCCCAACTATGGGTGGACAAACAGCGCTTAATGTCGCTATGAGTATGCATGAAAAAGGGATGCTTGAGGGTGTAGAGTTCTTAGGTGCGAATCCTGAAGCTATCAACAAAGGTGAGGATAGACATCTCTTTAACGAAGCAATGATAAAAATCGGTATGGACTTACCAAAAAGTAAAAATGCATACAGTGTTGAAGAGGCTATTGAAGTAGCAAAAGAGATAGGCTTTCCTGTTATCTCACGTGCATCTTTTACACTCGCAGGTGGGGGAAGCGGTGTTGCTTACAATATGGAAGAGTTTGAAAAACTCGCTCAAGAGGGAATTAGTGCAAGTCCTATCAATGAGATCGAGATTATGGAGTCCATGCTTGGATGGAAAGAGTATGAGATGGAAGTAATCCGTGACAAAGCGGACAACTGTATTATCGTCTGTTCTATAGAAAATTTTGACCCTATGGGTGTACATACAGGTGATTCTATCACGGTTGCGCCTGCACTTACGCTTACTGACAAAGAGTACCAAAGAATGCGTGATGCCTCATTTGCTATCCTGCGTGAGATTGGTGTAGATACAGGTGGATCAAATGTTCAGTTTTCAATTGATCCGGCAACAGGAAGAATGATTGTTATCGAGATGAATCCTCGTGTAAGCCGCTCTTCTGCACTCGCATCAAAAGCAACAGGATACCCTATCGCAAAGGTGGCAACACTTTTAGCAGTCGGTTTTACTCTTGATGAGATTACAAATGACATCACAGGTACACCTGCAGCATTTGAGCCGGTCATTGACTATATTGTTACAAAAATACCTCGTTTTACATTTGAAAAGTTCCCCGAAGCAGAATCTACACTCTCAACTTCTATGAAGTCTGTCGGTGAAGTCATGGCAATCGGGCGTACATTTAAAGAGTCTGTGCAAAAAGCACTCTGTTCACTTGAAACAGATCTTTGCGGTTTTAATGAGATAGATGCTGATGATGAGTTCGTTCGTCATGAAATTCGTCGTCCAAATGCAGATAGAATTCTCTATGTTGCCGAAGGTTTCAGACGAGGAATGAGCATCGAAGAGATGTTTGACACTTGTGCGATTGACCCATGGTTCTTATATCAACTCCAAGAACTCATTGAGAGTGAAAAAACGATTACAGACAAAATCCTTTTTGATGAAAAACTCATGCGTGAAGTAAAAGTAGATGGCTTTTCAGATAAACGAATCTCACAGCTTATCAAGAAAAACTCTAATGAAAATGTAAGTGAAGATATCGTGTATGAAGCAAGAAAAAAACTTGGAATTTCACTTGAATATAACGAGGTAGACACCTGTGCAGCAGAGTTTGAAGCACTTACACCATATCTCTATTCCACTACGAATATTACAAAAACTCCAAATGTTAGCTCACGCAAGTCAGATAAGAAAAAAGTTCTTATCTTAGGCGGCGGACCAAACAGAATCGGTCAGGGAATTGAATTTGACTACTGTTGTGTACATGCAGCTTTTGCACTCAAAGAGATGGGCATAGAGACAATTATGTACAACTGTAACCCTGAAACGGTTTCAACAGATTATGACACTTCAGATGTTCTTTATTTTGAACCAATTGACTTTGAACACGTTCGTGAAGTGATTGAAAATGAAAATCCTGATGGTATTATCGTTCACTTTGGTGGGCAAACTCCCCTTAAACTTGCAGATGCATTGACAAAAATTGGAGCAAACATTGCAGGAACACCTTCAGCGGTCATTGATTTAGCTGAAGACAGAGAGCAGTTCTCTGATTTTGTAAATGCACACGGATTGAAACAGCCAGAAAATGGACTTGCTCGCAAAAAAGAGGAATCTTATCTCATCGCTGAGAAACTAGGCTATCCTGTATTGGTTCGTCCATCATTTGTTCTTGGTGGTCGTGGTATGCGTATCGTCTACTCAGAATCTGAGCTAAAAGAGTACATGGATTTGGCAATCTCTGTAAGTAATGAAGCACCTGTTTTAATTGACAAATTTTTAGATCAGGCAATTGAGCTTGATGTGGATTGTATATCGGACGGCAAGGAAGTATACATTGGTTCAGTCATGCAGCACATCGAAGAGGCTGGAATTCACTCAGGTGATTCTGCTTGTTCACTCCCACCGGTTAATCTCACGCAGGAGATGATAGAAAAAGTAGAGCAGCAGACAAAAACCATCGCGCTTGGTCTAGGTGTACGTGGACTTATGAATGTACAGTATGCAATCTACCAGGATGAGATTTATCTTATCGAAGTTAACCCGCGTGCAAGCCGTACAGTGCCATTTGTTTCTAAAGCTACGGGTATGCCTCTGGCAAAAGTTGCAACACGCGTGATGATGAATGAATCACTCAGAGATGCTTTGGCATATTATGATAAGTACAACATAGTAGAAGAGGCAAATGGTCTACTTCGTCCACATCTTAAAGGACATGTATCTGTAAAAGAGGCTGTATTTCCATTTCATAAACTCTATGGTGCGGACTTAGTTCTCTCTCCTGAGATGAAGTCAACCGGTGAAGTCATGGGAATCAGTCAAAACTTTGGTGTAAGTTTTGCAAAAGCACAACTCAGCGCTGGCAATAAGATTCCAACAGGAGGAACATGTTTCCTCTCTTTTGTAGACTCAGATAAGCAGCACGCTGCCGAAATCGCAAGCGGACTTGTGAAACATGGTTTTAAGCTAGTAGCTACAAAAGGAACACAAAGAGCAGTTGAAGAAGCAGGTATCCCTTGTGAAGTCGTTCTTAAAATTTCTGAAGGCCGTCCAAATATTGAAGACAGCATGAAAAATGATGAGATTCATATGGCCATCAATACTTCAGACAATAACACGAGTAAAAAAGATGCTGTTGTTATTCGCCAAGAGGTTCTTAAACGCAACATTCCATACTTTACGACACTCAGTGCTGCACGCGCACTCATCTTGGCACTTGATGAGATGAAAGATGACAAATGGTCAAAAGCAACAGCACTGCAAGACTTTTTAGTATAAGTCAAAAAGTCATTCTCACGCAGACCGACACGACTGTCGGTTTTTTATCGCAAGATGCAAAGCAGTTGCGTGAGGTAAAATCCCGCAATGACAAGAAGCCTTTTATAAAAGTCTTTCAAGACTTTTCAACTCTGAAGCAACACAATATTCGCATTCCAAACAAATACAAAAAAAGAGTTCGTCAAGCAAATAAAACTACTTTTATAGTAAAAAATAGAGCATTTCGAGTAGTCCAGCCATCCCTTCACTCTACACTGTTATACAATCTCTCTTGGGCGTACTCCACCTCCGCAAATGAAAGTGGAAAAAAGTTTCAAAGAGATTTTTGTCAACAAAAAGCTGATATAATAATAGAAGATAAAAATAGACTCTTTGAAGGAGAACCTTCAAAACTCTATAAAATAAATGATACAACAATAAAGAGGTTACGATGAGTAAAGTTATTCAAATGATACTAAGTGGGATGTTTTTTACCTTTATTCTTGATTTCTTTCTATTTTTAGGCATTAAAGAAAACTATATAGATGCACATGGCATACAACTCTACTACAATATTTTATTTGCAGATAATCAAAATATCTATATTTTTACTTTTTTCACCCTCTTGCTTGGCTATATTGTAATGTATATCTCCAACAAAATAGCCATCATTATTATCTCCACACTTTTTATTCTTACTTTTGCTACACTCATTCCACCTCTTGGGAACTATGCAGGAGAACTGCTTTTGATGCAAAAAAACATTACACTCAAGACCGATAAATTTACCTACCATGGTGATATGCTTTATAATGGTAGACAAGCAGTAAGTTTTTATGATTATGGCCTAAAAAAAGTTATAATGCTCGATAAAAATAAAATTCAAGGTAATTATTAAAATGAAACATATTTCTTCTTTATCTTCTGGCGTTGCTCTAGGAACAGCCGGTATTATGATGATGAGTGTTCTCACTGGATGTGAGCAGCGTCAGCAAGAGGCACAAAATAAATTTTTGGTCATTGAACAACTTCCAAATGGACAATATAAAGTTGTAGAAGAGATGCCGACAGAAGGCCCAACACGTGCAATTATCCGTGAGCGTGATGCAAATGGAAACATTCAAGAACGATTTATGAATGAAGCGGAAATGAAAGCCTTAGCTGCACAGGAGTATGAAAAAGTCCAAAATGGAACAAGCGAAACACTGCACGATAGCGACAGCAGTGCAGGAATGGGACTTGCAGGAACTATTTTAGCTGTAGCAGCAGGAAGCCTCCTTGGTAATATGATAGCAAACTCCCTAATGAATAACAAAGCCTTTTCACGTAACACACGCAGTGCTTACACAGCATCAGCATACAAGCAGAAAAAGCAACGTACATCAGCCAAAAAAAGTTTCTTTGGCGGCAGTTCAAAAAGTTCCTCTTATAGAAAGAGTAGCGGTGGATTTTTCGGAGGCTGAGAATGATAACAACACAACAGGTAAACGCTATTGATGATGCAAAACTTGAAAAACTTGGTTTTACATGGCATACAGACAGTGATGGGACAAAATACGTAAGTGATGAGCTTGTTCAGCTCACGCAAGAAGAGGCTGAAGCATATTATGAAGCAGCCAATAGCATCTATGACATGTATGTTGAAGCAGCTGAGTATGTTATTGACAATAAGCTCTTTTTTGAACTGGGAATCCCTTTTAATCTCATTGAAATGATAAAAAAATCTTGGGAAAATGATGTTCATTGGCATATATATGGACGTTTTGATTTGGCTGGCGGTATAGATGGTAAAGATATTAAACTCATTGAATTTAATGCAGACACACCAACTGCCCTCTTTGAAACAGCACTTCTACAGTGGGCAATATTAAAACATAATGATATGGATGAAGAGAAGCAGTTTAACAATGTTTACGAAGCCATAAGCAACAATTTCAAAAGGCTTATCACTCTCTTTGATGATACTGACAAGTTTAATGAGCTGTATGACGGTTGGAAAATTCTCTTCTCATCTATTGAAGGCAATGACGAAGAGGAAGCAACAACAAAACTACTACAGCAGATGGCAGATGACGCTGGATTTGTTACAGGATTTGAGTTCTTGGAAAATGTACATTTTGATGATAATGGCATTTATGATGCAGAGGAAAATGCTTATGAATACTGGTTTAAGCTCTATCCATGGGAGGATATGGCAACTGATGAACCGGAGCTTACAACAACACTCACACATATTATCCAAAATCAAAAAGCAATCGTTCTAAACCCAGCCTATACCCTGCTTTTTCAGTCAAAAGGAATGATGGCAATTTTACATGAGCTCTTCCCGGACTCCCCTTATCTACTTAAAACTTCATTTGCACCATTAGAAGGCATAAAACAGGTGCAAAAGCCTGTTTTTGGAAGAGAAGGAGCAAATACAAAAATAATTGAAATAGATGGCACTATAAATACAGAGACAAACGGACCCTATGACAATTATAAAAAAGTATATCAGGAGTTTGTAGAGTTCCCTCAAGATGTTCACGGAGCAAAATATCAAGCAGGAGTTTTTTTCGCGTATGAAGCCTGCGGTGTAGGATTTAGAAAAGGTGGAAATATTTTAGATAATATGAGTAAATTTGTAGGACATGTCCTAATTTAAATAGCTTAAAGAAATAGAGAATATAAAAATATTATTGATAGAAAGTAAATAAGGGAAATAAAAGTAGTAAAAATTGATCAACTAGGCAGCGACCTACATTCCCACACCTGAAAGATGCAGTATTATCAGCGATGAGAGGCTTAGCTTCTGGGTTCGGAATGGGACCAGGCGTTTCCCTCTCTCTATAGCCACCTA
>JALVXQ010000167.1 GCA_027038255.1 Sulfurimonas sp.
AAAACTAAGGCAAAAATACTCCGCTCTGCCGTTGAACTGATCATCGAAAAAGGATTTGACAATGCAACGCTCAGAGAGATGGCAAAAAATGCGGGGGTCAGTAATCCTACCATCTATAACTATTTTCCCTCCAAAGAGAAACTGCTTTACGCCTACATAGAACAGAAACACAAAGAGGCGATTCAAACACTTCATGAGATAGAGGATTTTCACACCTACACACTGCGTGAACAGCTCCAGACACTCATAGAGACAGAGTTGGAACTCTATCTTGAAGAGCGGGAGTTTATCATCCAGATTGCAGATATGGTGTTTCACTCTTCGGGACTGAAGATGGGCAAACTCTATCAAACAAACAAACTTTTTATAGAAACGGTCGAGGAGATGCTCAACATCGCCATCGAAGCGGGAGAGATCGAGCCACCGCCGTTTAAAGAGCATCTGCCGATACTCTTCTGGGATTACTATATTATGGTGGTGGCGTACTGGATCAAAGACGATTCTGAGATGTTTGAAAACACCACACAGTTTATAGACCACTCTCTGGGACTGGCAGAAGCCGTCCTGCACTCAGACATACTCAGCAAAGCTTCCGATCTGGGTATGTTTTTCTTTAAAACGCATATGCTCTCCTATCTGCAAAAGTTTTCAACTAAAAAAGAGCCTCTTCAAAATATAAAGAGAAGGCTCGGGGAGGTGCTTCGTGGATGATGCACTCCCGACCGGAAAAATATCCCGTGGCAAGGTGGTAGGAAAGACCCTGCTGAAAATCGGACTTCAAAAAGGAAAACATCTCATACAGCAGGAGAAGGAAGCAAACAGACATGAAGAGATAGCAGATATCATTTTCGACGCACTCGGCGAGCTGAAAGGGGTATCGGTAAAAATTGCCCAGCAAATCGCACTTGGTATGCCCTTTTTGCCGCCTGCGTATCTGGATAAGATTAGCAAGTCATTCCACAGTATTCCCGGCATCAACAAAGCGCTGGTGAGAAAGATTATCAAAAGTGAACTCGACGCTTACCCACACGATCTTTTTGACCGTTTTGAGATGACCCCTTTTGCAGCGGCGAGTCTGGGACAGGTGCATCTGGCAGAAAAAGCGGGCAGAAAACTTGCCGTAAAGATCCAGTACCCAGGCATAAAAAAGAGCATAGAGACAGATATGAGCCTCATACACTTTGGCCTCAAACGCTTTGCAAAAGGACAAAATGTCACCCACATCGTCACTGAGATAGAGGAGCGGCTTTTTGAAGAGACAGACTATACCCTGGAAGCACAAAATATACTTTTTTTCAAAGAGCACCTCAACAATCCCAGAATCGTTATTGCAGACGTGTTCCCTGAACTGTCGGGCGATAAAGTCTTGACAACCTCCCTTTTGGAGGGAGTAAATTTTGATACATATCTCAGGTCAAATCCGTCACAAAGAGATATAAACGCTTACGCACAACTGATATTTGATACCTTTTTCTATTCGCTGTATCATTTCAAACGCATACACGCCGATCCAAATCCCGGCAACTTTCTCTTCATGAAAGATAACAAACTGGGACTCATAGACTTCGGTTGTGTCAAAAGCGTTTCAGACGACTTTTTAAATCACTACAACAAACTGCACCTGAGCCTGCTGGAAGAAGCGACGGAATCTGAACTTATCGATCGCTATCTCACACTCGGCATGATAGAAAAATCCGACAAAAAAACCATGCAACAATTTTATATAGAGGTGATTAAACCGCTCGACACCCTCTACAAAGAACCGCTCAGTAAAGCGCATTACGACTTTAAAGCAAACAGCGACTTTTCCCAAAGAGGTTTTGAGAAAATATTTGAAGTACAGAGAAAACAGTTTCACTCCGTACACAAACTCAATGAACAGTTTCTCTTTCTTAACCGCACGCTGATGGGGTACTATGCCCTTTTTGAAAAAATGGGTGCGGCGATAGAGACCGGATATGTCAGAAAGCTCATGAATACATTTACACTATAAGGAGGTAGATTATGTCTAAACCAAATGAAAAAGCTTCTGTAACCTGTACATTACATCCGCAATTTTCTACCCATAGTTTTAGCCTCTTTGTGCTGGGTGTGAGTTTGGTACTGGCGATGATACACGCACTCCTGACCGACGCTTACTTTTTCGGAGCATGGAATGTCATCTTTTATCTTCTTCTCATCACACCCCTTGTCTGGTTGCTCTACCGTAAAAAACTGGACAACCCTTATACAAAACGGCTTATTCCTTTTACATTGATATGGCTGTTTGATATTTTCTATTTTAACAATAGCTTTGTACAGCATATTTTGCCTGTAATACTCTTTTGTTTTATCATAGTACTTTATCTTACCGGTATGCACAAAGTAGATG
>JALVXQ010000168.1 GCA_027038255.1 Sulfurimonas sp.
GGTCGATAGAGTCCGTTGGAATGAATGTTTCACATTTATCTGCAATATCACTTACTGCATTGGCGACTTTCTCTTGGGTAAAGGCAACATCTTCCACTTTAGCAAGTTTTGCTATGAAAGGAAGCATCATCTCTTTATCTTTATCACTTAGTCCATCGATTTTCACATATGCTTTTTCAATTTTTTGGTTTGCCATGTCCACTAAAACTTTTGCACGGCGAATAGAGACAATAGCATCCATAATGATTTCAAATTTTGCCTCCTCTTTACGTCTTTTTACCTTGTGCGGGAATTTTTTGATCATGATGGATTCGCCATCTTCCAAAGAAGTTCCACTGAGTTGATGGTAGAGATGCTCTGTGATGAACGGCATAAAAGGGTGCAGCAGTTTCATAGCCTCTTTAAAGATAGCACCAAGCTCTACGATAGCGCCTTTGTCGGCTTTAGAGAGCTCGATTCCCCAGTCACAAAACTCATTCCATAAAAATCTGTACATAGTAAGGGCAGCATCGTTAAACTTATACTCATCAAGATAGTCACGTACCTCTTGTGTTGCGAAATTCAGACGGCTCATCATATAACGGCCTAAGTCTGACTCTATGCAAAATCCGCTCAAATCAGGGAAAGTGTCCACATTCATCTGTAGATATTTACTTGCATTGTAAAGTTTGTTCGTAAAGTTACGGTTTTGCTCCAATTTCTCTGTACTCATTCTGATGTCACGTCCCTGAGCAGCTGAAATAGCAAGTGTAAAGCGTAAAATATCGGCTGAGTATTTGTTTATCATATCAAGTGGATCAATGACATTTCCACGTGATTTACTCATCTTGTTTCCATGCTCATCACGTACGAGAGCATGCAGGTAGATATGGTTAAAAGGAAGTTCACCTACAAAATGCTCGCCCATCATCATCATTCTTGCAACCCAGAAGAAAAGGATGTCAAAACCGGTAATAAGCAGTGTATTTGGATAGAACTCTTTCATGTCATTGGACTCGAAGAGTTTGTCCATTGCCGTGTCCCCATTTCCCCAGCCCAAAGTTGAAAATGGCCAAAGTGCAGAGCTAAACCAAGTATCTAGCACATCAGGATCTTGCGTGAAGTTCTTACTTGCACATTTTGGACAAGAGTCTGGATGTTCTTCTTGAGAAGCCCACTCATGACCGCAATCATCGCAGTAAAATACAGGAATTTGATGTCCCCACCACAGTTGACGGGAAATACACCAGTCACGCAGTTCACCCATCCAAGAGTTGTAAGAGTTGATCCAATGCGGTGGAAAGAATTTCGCCTCACCTGCATTCGTTTTTTCGATGGATTTATCTGCTACTTCTTTACGAACAAACCACTGTTTTGAGATGTATGGCTCAACAACATTTTTACAGCGGTAACAGTGCCCGACCTGGTGTTTGTGGTCTTCGATTTTTACGATGAAACCCTCTTCATCAAGACGTTTTACGATGATGTCCCGTGCTTCAAGACGTTCTAAGCCTTTAAATTCGCCTGCATAATCGTTTAAGATTCCTTTTTCATCGAAAACAGTAATGAACTCAAGATCGTGACGTTTTCCGACTTCGTAGTCATTTTGGTCGTGTGCCGGTGTAACTTTTACGACACCCGTTCCAAAGTCCATGTCGACATAATCATCAGCGATGATTTTTATTTTTTTATCTAAAAGTGGCAGGAGCACTTCTTTTCCTATGATGTCTTTATAACGTTTGTCCTCAGGGTGCACCATAATGGCAGTGTCTCCAAAGTATGTCTCCGGTCTCGTAGTAGCTACTTCTACACTTCCGCTTCCATCTGCAAAATGGTATAGCATATGATAAAATTTTCCATTTTCTTCTTCGTGTTCCACTTCAATGTCAGAGAGTGCTCCATCGTGTGTACACCAGTTCACCATGTAGTTGCCACGAACGATGAGACCTTCATTGTAAAGATGTACAAATGCCTCTTTTACAGATTTTTGCAATCCTGCATCCATTGTAAAGCGTTCACGTTCCCATGCAGGTGATACACCCATAAAACGCAGTTGTTCTGTCATAATTCCCGCAGATTCTGCTTTCCATTTCCATGCGCGTTCTAAAAATGCCTCACGGCCTATCTCTTCTTTTGTTGTACCTTCAGCAAGGAGCTGTTTCTCTACAACATTTTGTGTCGCGATTCCGGCGTGGTCAGTTCCCGGCTGCCAGAGTGTTTTGTAGCCATCCATACGTTTGTAACGTGTAATGATATCTTGGAGAGTAAATGTAAGTGCATGTCCAATGTGTAATCGACCTGTAACATTTGGAGGCGGCATCATAATTGAAAAGTTTTTATCTTCTTCCTGAATAGCTCTGTTGCCATCTACTTCGAAGTACTTTCG
>JALVXQ010000169.1 GCA_027038255.1 Sulfurimonas sp.
AGAGAAAAATTGGAATTCCGTAAAGCGGATGAATTAAGATACTGTCTATCTTTTCTGTAAGTGTTTTTTGCTCTTTTTTCTGCTCTTTGTAGTGCACTACCTCTGTAACAATCCCTCGATTGAATGCAGCATACTCTTCAGCAAATGCCTCTTGTATGTCATCTGTATCATGGTGCAGTTCAATATGGCGTGCCGCTTCTATGAGAATAGGCTGCAGTTCTGTCCATATCGGCTCATCATGCAGTTTTGCGTATGTTTTTTTATTGTTCTTCAAAAGATTAATAGCAATATTTCTATAAGAGTTTGTTGCTTGAAATTTATGTTTTTCAAGATAAGAGACTATGGTACTTATCTCCTCCTCCACAGCCTCGCTGAAGATGAGTTTTGGTTCATTTTTTTCACTTGTATATTTGTTTGTTATAGCTTCAATTAACTCTGCAACACCTGTTTTTGCTGCGGCTGAAACCTTCACACAAGGGATATTTAAAAGTTCAGACATATACGCAGCATTAACATCTATACCCTCTTTCTCAGCTTCATCACTCATATTGAGCGCTATAATCATTTTTTTGCTCATAGTGAGAAGTTCGGAGGTAAGCTGAAGATTTTTTTCAAGATTTGTAGAGTCTATGACATTCACAATGATGTCATAATCTTCCGCACACAGATAATCATGCGTTACTCTCTCTTCTATAGTATAGTCAGTAAATGCATAGGTTCCCGGCAAATCAACAACAGTAAAATGAAAATCTTTATAATCAAAAAGCACCTCTGTTTTGTCAACAGTAACACCTGAAAAGTTTCCTACATGCAGGTGTGCATTACTCACAGAGTTAATGAGCATGCTTTTACCTACATTTGGCTGTCCTACAAGGGCTACTTTTATATGATTTGCTATGATTGGACAGGCTTTTTTGTCGTGTGTTACACCATTCATATCTCTTGCACCTCTATAAATGCCGCCTCTTCTGCGCGGAGTGCTATTCGCATTTTTCCTACTTTTATCTCTATGGTCTTTTTTCTTGGAGCATGTTCAAGCACTTCAAGCTCTACACCTTTCATCACACCAAAAGATATAAGACGCTGCTTTAGAGTGCTACCTGCATGTATTTTCGTCACTTTGATTTTACACCCTTTGTGACAGTTGAGTAAATTATTCATATTGAGTTCTCTTCTTTAAAACTATTTGCTTTTTTATTATATATTATTTAAGGGCACCTCTAAAAACTCTAATGTCACTCAGAGGGAAGAAAAAAAGATGAGATTGTGCAAAATCTTTTTTGAAGCGTAGCCGTAGCTACGGTGATAAAAAGCTTTGTGCAATCTCGCTTTTTTTATCCCTCCCTGCGGGCACTTCATAAAAGCACTCACGCTGCGTTGTCCTTTTTCGCCTTAGCTACGGCTAGGGCTTCAAAAGGTCGCCTTGATTGAGCACTTTTATGAAATGCTGAGTGACATTAGAGTTTTTTAGAGGTGCCCTTAATTTATTCAATAATAATAGATTTTTACTTAGAATCCACTTAATAATGATAAATATTATCATTATCTAATATATTAAGAATCTTATTTTGAACAATTTTATCTGATTTTGCTATAATTCGACATTAATAAAAGGATATACTTTACATGAAATTTTTATGGACACCCTCTTCACATTTTAATTTGGCAAATCTTTTTACCTTTGTAAATATAACAGCGGGACTTATGGCAACCTATTTTATCACGCAAAACAATTTTACTTTAGCGATTGTACTTGCATGGATTGGCGGGGCTTTTGACATATTTGATGGAAAAATCGCGAGAAAATACAAACTCTCCAATGAGTTTGGTGTACAACTTGACAGTTTTGCTGACTTTTTAAGTTTTGTGCTTGTCCCTGTCTTTTTAATCTTTCAAGCCTCTTATGCTCCTGCACTGCATGGCTTATGGTTAACATTTGCTGCCGTCATCTCTATCTACTATGTTATCTCCGGTCTTCGCCGTTTGATTCATTTCAATTTGAACGCTGATGCCGGCGAGGTAGAGAAGTATTTTACAGGCGTTCCAACACCACTTGGTGCAATTCTTCTCTGGCTTGTCTATCTTTTAAATGCCTATGAACTGCTTCCCGCGATTGGTGTCATGTTCCTTATGCTTGCCATCGGTTGGAGTCTCAACTCAACGATTAAGGTCAAACACCCTTAAAGGCAGCTCTAAATCTACTTTGAGTTTACCGCATACTTTCCGCTGCCAAGCAGTACAACTAAAAGACTCATAATAAAAAAGAGCAGCGGTGTCTCCCACGAAAGACCGCCGTACTTTGATGTGCTCATTGCAAATCCGTATGCCAGATAAATTGCAACAAACATATTAAAAGCCAACACACCTGCCGCTACTCTTGCGTAGAGACCTAAAATAATAAAAATAGGCGCAATCAACTCAGCCATATAGACTCCATAAGCAAAAAATGACGCTAAGCCATTTGCACTCAGCATCGCTTCAACACCGCTTATGCCATAAATAAGTTTATGTACGCCATGAAACAAAATCAAAACACCCAATGAAATCCGTAATAACAACTTTGCAATATCTGCTTGGTGCAACATCTCTAATCCTCTATTTTTTCATTCTAAATTTACAGCTTCCTACTGTAATCTCTTTGCCATTTTTAATGGCTTCTTTTATATACTGAAGTGTACCAAGAGCATCAGCATCACCGACCTCTTCTACTATAATTTTAAGCAAATCCTGCTCCCCTGTGAGCGTCCAAATTTTTTCGTAATTGTATTTTGTTTCTATTTTCATTTCTCTTCACTCTCCAAGGGGAGTGACTTTTTAGGCTTTAGTCCTAATTTTACAATATTTTCAGCCCTTTTTATAACATTTCCTTTCCCGCTTTGCAGTCTGTTAATCGCCACATCATAAGAGTCTTGCGCACGCCCTAAATGTGTTCCTACTTTTTGTAATTCTTCTACAAAACCAACAAGTTTTTCGTACATCCCTTCTGCCTCTTTGGCGATTTTCTTTGCATGTTCTTCTTGATGTTGCGTACGCCAAATATGTTCAATTGTTCGGAGTGTTACCAGCAGCGTTGAGGGAGAGACTACCAAAATATTGTTTTCATAAGCACGTTTGAAAAATTCTCCATCTTGTTCAAGTGCAAGTAAAAACGCCCCCTCAATCGGCATAAACATCAAAACAAAATCAAGTGTATTGACACCTTCAAGTTTTTCATATTTCTTAGCTGAGAGCTCTTTAATATGTGAAGATATACTGCCGATGTGCTCTTTGAGATACTTTGCTTTTAAAGCAGGATCATCTTCATTTACAAAACGTTCATAAGCAGATAAAGAGACTTTTGAATCGACAATGATGTCACGCTGCTGTGGCATATGAATGATGACATCGGGTCTGTAGCTTTTACCTTCATCTGATTTCAGCGTTGCCTGAAGTTCATACTCAACGCCCTCACGCAGGCCGGATTGCTCTAAAATATTTTCAAGAACCAACTCACCCCAGTTACCCTGTGTTTTATTTTCACCTTTGAGTGCTTTAGTCAAATTCAATGCTTCATCTGCCAGCTGTGCGTTCATCTCTTTGAGGCGCACAAGTTCATCTTTCAACAGATGTCTATCTTTGAGCTCCACCTCAAACTGCTCACGTGAAGTTTTTGAAAAGTTTGTAATTTGCTCACGAAAGGGTTTTAGTAGAAGTTCCAACTGTTCTTTGTTGCGTGAAGAGAACTGCTTGGATTTGTCTTCAAAGATCTGATTTGAGAGGTTTTTGAACTCCTGTGAGAGTTCCTCTTTGGCATTTTGTAAAAGTTGCAGTTTCTCTTTAGATGCTGCCATCTCCTGCTCATACTTACTCTGCAAGACGGCATTGTTCACCGAGAGTTCACTCTTGAGAGCTTCTAGAGCAGCTTTTTGTTTCTCTAAAAGTGCATTTTTTGCTTTGAAATCTTCTACATACTCGACAAGATGCAGATTTTCATCTTTTTTCTTCAAAAGTAAAAAGAGTGTTACTAAAAAAAGGGCTGACACAAAAAGCGTTGCTGCCATATAAATATTTAATTCCATACAAGTTCCTTTAATTTAATTATACACCTAAAAACTACAAAGCAGATAAAACAGTAGCATTATAAACTTAGTTAATAAAAAATATTCACAACTTTAATCAAAACTTAGGAAAATTTAGGTATAATTCCACAAATATTTTAAGGGGAAGATGCCCTGATAGACTTGAGATTTGAATTTTAGTGAAACTTGCGTCATCTCCTTTTATATATAGACAAAGGCTACAAAGCCTATTTAAAGGATATTGATGCAAGAAAATGCACAAACAGAAGAAAAACAAAATGAAGAGCCGATAATCACATTTGATTCACTCGGTCTAAAGCCAGAAATACTTAAAAGTGTTAAATTCGCAGGATTTACTTCTCCTTCACCTATTCAGGAACAAGCGATTCCTCTCGTATTAGCAGGTCGTGACATGGTTGGTCAGGCACACACTGGTACAGGTAAAACTGCAGCTTTTGCTCTCCCGGCACTTAACAACATGAAACTCGATGGTTCAGTAGAACTTTTAGTCATTACACCAACACGTGAGCTTGCAACACAGGTCAGTGATGAGATCTTCAAATATGGAAGAAATCTTGGTGTAAAAACTGTTACTGTTTATGGTGGTAGCTCGTACAAACGTCAACTTGATCTTATCAGTCGTGGCGCATCTGTAGTTGTAGCAACACCAGGTAGAATGCTTGACATTCTTAAACGTGGAATGCTCAATGACTTCGCACCAAGTATGGTTGTACTTGATGAAGCTGATGAAATGCTTGACATGGGATTTTTGGATGATATCAATGAAATCTTTTCATACCTTCCAACAAATCGTCAAACACTTCTTTTCTCTGCGACTATGCCACAGCCGATTAAGACACTCGCTTCAAGAATTTTACAAAATCCGGAATTTATCTCCATTACAAAAGGGGAGACTACAAACTCCGATATTGAGCAGTTATACTATGTAATTGATGAGCATGAGCGTGATGATGCGATTATCCGTCTTATGGATTCAGAAGAGACAGACAAGACAGTTGTGTTTTGTAGAACAAAATCAGAAGTTGACAGACTTGCGAACGTGCTTAGCAATGCAGGCTACCTTGCAAATGGTCTTCATGGAGATATGGAGCAGCGTCAGCGTGAGACAGTTATCAAAGGTTTCAAGAACAACGCTGTAAAAGTTTTAGTTGCAACAGATGTCGCTGCACGTGGAATCCATGTTAACAACATCTCACATGTATTTAACTACCATATTCCATTTGACCCAGAATCTTATGTTCACCGTATTGGTCGTACAGGACGTGCCGGAACAAAAGGAAAAGCGATTACACTCCTTACTCCTTTAGAGTTCAAAGAGTTACAACGTATCAAGAAAAAAGTCGGTACTTCTATGGAGCATGCTTTTGTTCCTAGTAAAACTGACCTGCGTGAGACTACTGTTGATAACATCGTAAAAAATATTGAAAATCAAAAAATTTATGATGAAGCACATAAAGTTCTTGATAAACTCAAAGAGGACATTGATGAAGAGACTATTATGTTCAAACTCATCTCAATGATTCTTGATAAACAAGATATCAAAGGACCAAGCAGCATCGGAATTCCTGCTGATAAACTTACAGCAATTTTAGAGCGTGCAGGAAAACGTAACGATTCTCATGGTCGTGGTGGAAGAAGCCGTGGTGGATACCGTGGAAACAGAAATCGTTCAGGTGGCGGTGGTAGTGGAAATCGTGACAGAAACCGTAGCGGTGGTGGATACAGAGGAAACAGAAGCTCGTCAAATAGACATAGAGACTAAAATTTTGCTATAATTAAACCTAGTAACTTTAAAGGTTTAATTATGCAACACACAATTATATATGATGACCCTGCTATCTCAGTAGAAAAAGAAGAGAGCGAAATCCCTTGGCTCAAGATTTTTACAAAAGCCCCTTACAAAGAACTTACTGATATGCCAAAAGATTTGCGAAACAAAGTTTGGGATGTTTACTACATTATTGAAGAAGAGATGCGAGAGTATTATAAGCCTAAAAAAATCAATATGGCTTCTTTTGCCAATATGCTGCCTCGTGTGCACATTCATGTCATGGCACGCTTTGAGAATGACAGTTATTTTCCAAATCCGATGTGGGGAGAGAAACTCAGAGATGCCGAGTTAAATTTGCCTGATGAAACAGAGTTTTATAAACGTCTGCATGAAAAACTTGCAAAGAACTTTACAAGTCTACAGACTGAAAGAAGAAAATCAGAGCTTGCTGATCGGAGAAAAAGGAACTAAAGCAGAACCCCATGTAAGACCACCACCAAAAGCGTCAAGAAGCATAATTTCACCTACTTCTAAGTTGCCCGCTTCATAAAGATCATTAATTGCCATAGGAATAGAAGCACCGGAAGTATTTCCATATTTTTGAACTGTAATAACCACTTGGTCTTCTCTCATTTTAAGAGCATCACCAACAGCTTTAATAATTCTCAAATTTGCCTGATGAGGAATAAAATGCTTGATATCTTCACTTTTGATGTTGTTTTCAGCCAAAATCTCTTTCACATCATTTGTAAGTGTACGTACTGCAACTTTAAAAGTCTCATTACCCTTCATCTGCATAAAGCAACTTCCAGATTCTGCATCTAAAGAATCATGAGCAGAGCCTGTTCCACCATTTGGAGTCATTAAAAGATCTGCATATTCGCCATCTGCTCCGGTATGAATATCAATAATGGCTTCCTCTTTTTTATCAGTTGCAGAGATAACTGCGGAACCTGCACCGTCACCAAACAAGATACATGTACCACGATCAGTGTAATCTGTAATAGCAGAGAGTTTTTCAGAACCTATAATAAGCACATTTTTTTTCATTCCCGATTCAATGAAAGCCTTTGCAACAGAAAGAGCATAGATAAAACCGGTGCAGGCTGCAGTCACATCAAAAGCAGTTGCCCCTTTGATGCCAAGTTTTTTTGCAATGATAGTTGCTGTTGAAGGCATACAGAAATAATCGGGCGAAATAGTTGCACATATAACCATATCAATCTTATCTTTTTCAATTCCACTACGCTCTAAGGCCTTTGTGGCAGCTTTGAGACCCATGTCAGATGTAAACTCATCTTTAGCCGCAATATGACGCTCTTTGATACCTGTGCGTTTCGTTATCCATTCATCAGAGGTGTCAACCATCTTCGCTAGATCTTCATTTGTCAGTATTTTCTCTGGAACGTACGCACCAATAGAACGAAAAGCAGCATATGCCATATTAAACTTCCTTATCTTTTAGCTCTGCAAGTCTTGCAATAATATGCTCATTTACACCGGTATCTACATAGGAGATAGCCTGATAAATAGCATTTTGGATTGCTTTTGCATTACTCTTGCCATGTGAAACAATAGCACATCCTTTGATACCAATCAATGGTGCACCGCCTACTTCAGCGTAATCTATCTCTTTTTTGAGCAGTTTAAATACTCTTCGCATCAAAAGTGCCCCGGTAATACGAATAGGTGATTTTTTGATGTAATCTTTGATAAGTATAGAGATAGTAGAAGCAACGCCTTCACTTGTTTTAAGAACAAGATTTCCGATAAAGCCGTCACAAGTGATAACATCACAGCTTCCATTAAAGATGTCTCCACCTTCAACATTCCCTTTAAAGCCTTTGTAGCCCTGTAGAAGTTTAAAAGCTGCTTTTGTTACTTCATTGCCTTTAGAATCTTCTTCACCATTTGCAAGAAGTCCAATAGAAGGTTCTTCAATACCTAAAACATCTTCTGCATAGCATCCACCCATCACAGCGAATTCTGCTAAGTGTTCCGGTTTGGAGTCAACATTTGCGCCAACATCCAATACAACAGAACGGCGTCCTGTTTTTGTTGGCATAAGCGTTACAAGTGCCGGACGGGAAACACCAGGAAGACGACCTATTCTGAGTGTTGCAAGTGTCATTGTAGCACCACTGTGCCCTGCACTTACCACACCATCTGCTTCACCATTTTTCACAAGCTCTACTGCTTTATAAATAGTGCTCTCTTTACGCTTTACAGCATCAGTTGCTGCATCGCTCATTGCAATGACATCATCAGCTTCAATAATTAAAATCTTATCTCTATAACGTTTTGGTAACAGAGGTAAAATTTCTGATTTCTTTCCTACTAAGACCGGTGTAAATGATTTTTTCTTAAGTGCTTGAAGTGTTCCCTTAACAATTGGTTCGGGACCAAAGTCCCCACCCATTGCATCGATTGCAATTTTTACCATTTAATTATTTATACTCACCGGTAGTTGGGTTGATGTGGTGTGGTAATCTGTATGTTCCATCTTTATCTTTAACTGGACGCGCTAAAGAAATTTTATAGTGTGTTCTACGTTTTGCTGAACGAGAGTGAGATACTCTTCTCTTAGGTACTGCCATAATAATTTTCCTTTAATTTAATTTTTTTCTTTGCAATTACCGCATGCGTGGTAATCACTTTTGATAAGTTCTATCTCAGAGTTTAACAACTCATCAATATCTGCATTACCATTCAAAGATTCAACAACATCTAATTCGAGGCTGCCATCATCTTCATATAAACCGTCGGAGATGAAAAATTCTATATTTTCATCAAGCTCAAGTTTAAATTCTTCTGCACAAATATCGCAAGGCTTGAGAAGCGTTCCTGCAAGCTTTGCTTTGAGCAAAATTAATTTGCCCTTATGATACTCCAAATAACCTTTAAAAGTTATTTCATCAGATTTCAGCTCGAAATCTAAGGGTGTCTTTGTTACTTTTCTAAGCATCACCTTCATGGGGATTACTTAAGAAATTTCTCTCTCTGAGAAAAAGAATGCAATTTCAACTGCTGCATTTTCAACTGAATCGCTTCCATGAACTGCATTTGCATCGATATTTTCAGCGAAATCTGCACGGATTGTACCTGCTTCTGCTTCTTTAGGGTTTGTTGCCCCCATTAAATCACGGTTCTTTTGCATTGCATTTTCACCTTCTAAAACTGAAACTACAACAGGACCGCTGATCATAAAATCAACAAGATCGTTGAAAAAAGGTCTCTCTGCATGAACTGCATAAAATGCTTCTGCATCTCCACGTGAAAGTTGAATCTTTCTTGTAGCTGCAATCTTAAGACCATTGCTTTCAAAACGATCTAAAATTTTGCCTATAACACCTTTTGCAACTGCATCTGGCTTGATTATTGATAGTGTACGTTCCATCAAATCTCCTCTGAAAATATAAAATTAGAGTGGGATTATACCTAAAAAAAAGTATGTTTTAGTTTAAAAAGTAAAAATTTGTGATTTTAGAAAAGTGTAAGTGTAATTTTTGCAAAAAATAAAGCACCCAGAGGGTACTTTATAGAGACGAAACTATTCTACAACTGGTTCGTGACTTGAACGCTGCTCATCTGTAATATCTTCACGATGCTCTGGAGAATCGCCAATAGCATCCCACGTAATACAACCTTCAGTTGGACATGCTGTTGCACATGCTGGTTCATCATGATGACCTACACACTCTACACATTTATCGCCATATACATAGTAAATTTCTTCACCTGTTGGATTATCATCTTCGTCTACGATTGCTTCTACTGGACACTCATCTATACAAGCACCACAGTTAATACATGTATCATTAATAATTACTGCCATTATCTTCTCCTAATTTTTATTAAAGTAACTATACAATGAAGAATTTTAAATGTAGCTAAAAGTTCCCCATTAATAGAAAAAATGCACGTTTTGTTACATTTCATCATACCCTTTTAAAGGCCTAAATATGCTTTTATCTCGTCAGCTCTATCTGTTTTTTCCCAAGTAAAACTATCTTCTGTACGGCCAAAGTGACCATACGCTGCAGTTTTTCTATATATTGGCTTGAGAAGATCCAGTGACTTGATAATGCCAGCTGGTGAAAGGTCAAACAACTCTTTTACACAAGCTTCTATTTTATCTTCATCCACTTTTCCTGTTCCATGTGTATCAACCATAATAGAGACAGGCTGAACAACACCAATAGCATAGGCGACTTGAAGTGTTGCTCTATCACATGCACCACTGGCAACAAGGTTTTTAGCAACCCAGCGCGCAGCATATGCAGCAGAACGATCAACCTTTGTCGGATCTTTTCCTGAGAATGCTCCACCGCCGTGAGGACAGCTTCCGCCATACGTGTCAACAATAATCTTACGACCTGTAAGACCTGCATCACCTTGCGGTCCGCCGATTACAAATTTTCCTGTTG
>JALVXQ010000170.1 GCA_027038255.1 Sulfurimonas sp.
TTCAAAATAAACTTGATCGTGCAGGCGGTACACAGCGATTTTTTTACCATGGACCTATGTTTCGTTATGAACGACCGCAAAAAGGACGCCTAAGAGAGTTTCATCAGTTTGGCGTTGAGAGTTTTGGTGTTGAGAGTGTTTACGAAGATGCACAGATGATTATGATGGTTGCAGACATTCTGCGTGAGCTTGGTATTGGTTTTAGATTGCAGCTTAATTCTTTGGGCTGTAAGGAGTGTATGCCTCCGTATCGTGACAATCTTGTTGCTTTTATAGAGAGTGTTGAAGATGAGATTTGTGAAGATTGCCAAAGAAGAAAGAGTACAAACCCCATTCGCGTACTTGATTGTAAAAATGAAAAATGTCAGTCACTCTATGAAAATGCTCCTAAACTTCTTAATTCTCTTTGCCAAAGTTGCGATGAAGATTTTGAAAAATTAAAAAAGATACTTGATGCAAACAGCATCAGCTACGAAATAGATACAAACCTTGTCCGTGGACTTGATTACTACTCAAAAACTGCTTTTGAGTTTGTCAGTGACAACATCGGAAGTCAAAGTGCCATTGCCGGTGGCGGTCGCTATGACAGACTTGTAGAGTTTCTCGATGGACGTCCTACTCCTGCAGTTGGTTTTGCTATGGGAGTCGAGCGTCTTTTAGAACTCATCGAGATGCCGCAAAGCTCACGTGAAGGTTACTTTTTAGGTGCTATGGATGATGAAGCGGTAGACCTTATAATTTCGCTCACGCAGGCGAAAAGAAAAACAGATAAAGCCTCTTGTGACTACCGTGCGAGAAACTTGAAAAACCATCTTAAAGCAGCTGATAAAATGAATGCACGCTACTGTTGTGTTATTGGATCGAATGAACTTGAAAATCAAGCTATTTGGGTAAAAGATCTAGAGAACAAGAGTGAAGAAACTCTGAGTATAAAAGAGTTTTAATGCAAAAAGCCGACAACTATGTAGATGCAGTTTGGACATTTTTCCTGGAGTTTTTGGAATTTTTCATCCTCGCTCTTGTAGTAGTTATTACTTTCTTATATTTTTATGACAAATACATACAACGTAAGCATGCTTTACTTATAAATTATCCTGTCATTGGGCGTTTTCGCTACTTCTTTGAGGCTCTGCGTGAGCCGCTTCGTCAATACTTTGCGGAAGAGACCTTTTTTGAATCCAAAGATAAAGTGGACTGGGTATATACAGCGGCTAAAGACAAACCAAACTACCAATCATTTTCCGTAAATCAGCCCTTTTCAGGTTCACGTTTCATCATAAAACATGCTTCAAGCGTTTTAAATGAAGACGAGGTAAGTGATGACACAGCTGTTACATTTGGAGAGAAGAGAGAGATTCCTTTTGTCTCTCATACGCCGATAATTCGCTCAGCTATGAGTGATGGAGCACTTTCTCCTGAAGCTGTACGGGCATTTAGCATTGCAGGACGCGACAGTAAGCTGACGATAAATACAGGAGAAGGTTCACTGACATCTAATCACCTTTTTACACTCAAGCCTGATTTAAACAATTGTAAATATCTCGAAATCGTCAATTCAACACCTTATTCAGAGTTCATTTTTAAAATGGGTGAGTTGATTTTCAACAGAAGTATCGCCATTAAGTGGTATAGAAAAGCACTTTTAAAGAACAACAAAACAAAAAACACCTATATTTATGATACAACATCGCATGTACTCTTTCGCGTTAATTGGGATGCTGCTTTAGAAGAGTTCCCGCAAGAAGTTCCAGAAGAACTGCCAAATATGATTTTTCAAATGAGTTCCGGTCTCTATGGCGTAAGAGACTCAGAAAGTAACTTTGATCCACTCAAATATCAAAAAGTGATGCGGTTTTGCCGTATGACTGAGATTAAAATCGCACAGGGTGCAAAACAGACAGGAGGGAAACTTTCTGGCACAAAAGTGACTGCAGATATTGCCTATTATAGAGGAGTACCTGAGGGAAAAGATATTTTTTCTCCAAACCGTTTTCCATATGCTAACACAACGGAGCAACTCTTAGAATTTGTCTCCAAACTACAAAAACTCTCACGCAAACCTGTCGGATTTAAAATAGTTATATCGGATTCTCACTCCGTAGAAGAGCTTGCAAAAGCGATGCAAAAACATAAAGAAGCCGCTAACACGCTGCCCGATTTCATTACTGTGGACAGTGGTGAAGGCGGGAGTGCCACCGCTCCTTTAGAGCTTATGGAGTCTGTCGGACTGACAACGAACAATGCTCTTTATATTTTAGACACAATACTAAAACAATATAACCTGCGTGAGGATGTGAAAATTATAGCCAGTGGGAAAATCCTTACACCCGATGATGCCATTATTACGATGTGTATGGGGGC
>JALVXQ010000171.1 GCA_027038255.1 Sulfurimonas sp.
ATCCTATTGTATCCATTGAAGATGGTTTAGGTGAAGATGACTGGGACGGCTTTAAACTGATGACTGAAAAGTTAGCTGATCAAATTCAAATTGTTGGTGATGACCTTTTTGTTACCAATGCAAATATCCTTAATGAAGGAATTCAAAAAGGCATCGCAAATGCAATTTTGATCAAACCAAACCAAATCGGTTCTCTCTCTGAGACGATGCTTACTGTTCGTTTAGCACAGAGAAATGGTTACAAATGTGTTATGAGTCACCGTTCAGGTGAGAGTGAAGATGCTTTCATCGCAGATTTTGCAGTGGCATTGAACTGTGGTGAGATTAAAACAGGTTCTACAGCACGTAGTGAAAGAATTGCAAAATACAACCGTCTTTTAGAGATAGAAAATGAAGTAGTGTACGGTGAGTATTTAGGATCGGCTCTTTTTAACTAAGAGATAGAGATGCAAAGAGAAGAACTTTATGAAGAGATTGATACACAAGAGAGTATAACTCAAAAGTATTTGGGGCTCTCTTTGGGAAAGTTTTTTCTTCTTGTTTCGCTTATCATTGCGCTTGGTATCTATTTGGGTATCTTACTGTATGGAACAAACTCTCTTGAAGTGCTTTTTGGGCTTCAAGATTATGAAAATTATCTGCAAGATGAAGTTGTCCGACTCAAAACTGATAATGCCGAACTGCAGCGTGAGTATTTTGAGCTCAAAGAGATTTCTGCACAATAATCCAATATATTTGCTATAATGTTTACAAAAAATTAGGTGATTTGTATGATGAGACTTTTTCTTCTTCTGCTTTTTATTCCATTAACGCTCTTGAGTCGTGAAAATCCTTTTTTCCCTGTTGATTCAGCACAAGAGATTCCTCTTACATCCAACCAAATCAAAAAAGCACCACCGCTTAAACGTGCAAGTATGACACTCCCTTCAACTGCAAGAACAATAGAACGTGTTACTGTGGAGTATAAAAACCTTGACGGCTCCATTGCAACGAAGAAGATAGAACTGCATAACGCTGTTGACTGGCATTTGCCTCTTTTTATCTCTCAAAACTATGGTGCATCGCCTGAAAAACCACTGCGTAACAGAACAAGCTATAAAAAAATTGCTTCTTTACCATTTATAGCATTTTATGCTTTTGATGAAAAACTAAAAGTTGTGACAAAAGACAAAATGATAAGAAATTTTTTACTTGTCAAGCCGCATAGAATTGTTTGCGATTTTAGACGTGCAACTGACATACGAAGCTATGTTAAAAAGTTCAAAAAGCCTTCCCTCTTTAAAAAGATACGCGTGGGAACACACAAAGGTTACTACCGTGTTGTTATAGATTTAGACGGCTATTATCAGTACAAAGTCAAAAAAGTAAAAGAGGGTTATCTTTTTACGCTTCTGTAAAATAATTTTTGGATGGTGTTGATGAAGTTTTTTCTACTTCTTTTTTTAACTTTTGTAAGTGCAGAGGCAATTATAACGATTGCCCCTGTAGATATTGGCCAGAAGCCCGGTAAAAGTGGGATGATTAAAGGCTCGTTTGAGACAAAACGCGGCAACAGTGATGTAGATAGCTACAGTGCAGGTCTGCGTCTGCAGTATGACAGTAATGCAAGTTATCTTATTTGGAGTGACTTTACTTTCGCTTATGGAAAAAGCTCCGGAGTCACCAATACAAATAAAACCTATGCCCATCTGCGTTATATTCATCGTCTCTATGAAAAAAGTGTTGATTGGGAAACATTTGTACAGTCAGAAACAAATGAGTTTACAAATGTAAAGCATCGCTATCTTGGCGGTGGCGGCCTGCGTTTTTTTGCCAATAAGAATAGTTTTGGGAAAATACACCTTGGTTTAGGTGCTTTTTATGAAGATATCTCTTACACAACAACAGTAGATCCGGCTGAGAAAAATCTCCGTGTAAATACCTACTTAGCCTATACAAACAACTTTACAAAAGAGTCTTATATCTCTTATCTCTTTTACTATCAGCCAAAAGTAGATTTACCCCGCGATTATATACTTTCTAATGGTTTGGAGTTAAACATACTTGTTTATAAGCAGTTATATCTCAATATTGTCTTTTTCTATGATTATGATGCAAAACCGGCAATCGGCATTAAAAAGGAAGATATCTCTCAAAAAACAAGTTTTATTTACAAGTTTTAAGAGAGCCAAAAAAGAAAAATTAGAGTTTGATATTTAAACCTAATAGTAGGGAATGTTGCTATAATTAGTGAAGGGCACCTCTAAAAACCCTAGCACATCTCAGAGGAGAGAAAAAAAGATAAGATTGTGTAAAATCTTTTTCTTAGCATAGCTGTAGCTATGGTCAGAAAAAGTTTTATGCAAGATTACTTTTTTTACTCCTCCCTACGGGCAACACAGAGGAGTCTACACTCATCGTTATCCTTTCTCGCCTTAGCTATGGCTAGGACTTCAAAAGGCTGCCTTGATTGTAAACTCCTCTGTATTGCTGAGATGCACTAGGGTTTTTAGAGGTGCCCTGAATTAAAAAACAGGATATAAAATGAAATTGTTACTAGTGTTTTCGCTATTTTTTACAGCTATAACAGCAACGAGCCTTTTGGCAAAAGAGAAGCATTACTCTGTGAGTGTTGTGCCGAAACATATGACGGTTGCGGAGAAAAAAAAGCGATTTTTTGCGCTCTTGGTTCCAGCAGTTGAAGATGTACATAAAGAGCTTGAAGCACAATATCAGCAGGTTAAACAAGATATAAAAAATCATACTAACCAAGCAAAGATAGAGAAGCTAAAAAAGAAATATAATGCAAAAACGGATAAAGAGCTTTTAATAGCGATTAAGCCGCATCCTATGAGTATAGCTCTGGCACAGGCGGCTATGGAGAGTGCGTGGGGAACTTCAAGGTTTTTTACAAAAGCAAATAATATTTTTGGTGTTTGGAGTACAAGCTCGAAACAAAAAAGAATTGCTGCGGGAGAAAAACGGGGAAAGAAGACCATCTGGGTACGAAAGTATGATAATCTCGATGAGGCAATCAGACACTATTACTTTATGCTTTCTACTGCATCACGATACAGAAATTTCAAGAAAATGAGCTATGAAGGCAAGCCTGCGACAGAGATTATTAAAGGCTTGAAGTATTACTCTGAAAGAGGTGATGCCTATGTCAAAGAACTGCGTAGTATGATTCGCTACAACAAGCTTACAAAATATGACACTGATGCAGCAAAATAAGGTGCATAATCTGCTATAATTTCGCTCATGGAAGAAATTAATAATTATATAGCATCTCACGAAATCAGTGAGATGCACCCCTCAGAAATTGCCAACATTTTACGTGGATTGGATGATGCCGAGTTTAGCGAGGCTATCAAGCTTGTTCCAAAAGAACTTGTAGGTGATGTCGCACTCGCACTTCCAGACAGATATTTTGATGATGTTGTTGAAAATTTAAGTGTAGATGAACTCTCACAAGCAGTTTCAGAGCTTGAATCTGATGACCAGTTAGAGTTTATGCAAGAGCTTGAAGATGTAGATGAAAATGTCGCTTCTCAGGTTTTTGAGATACTTGATGAAGATGATAAAAAAGAGATCACGCAGCTTCAAAAATATAATGAAGATGAAGCCGGCGCATACATGCAGCTTGAAGTCTTTACCGCTGGTATTGACGAGATTGTTCAAGATGTCATCAAACGTTTTGCCCGTTTGAGAAAAGCAAATGAGTTAGAAAATATTCAAAATCTTTTCATTATTGGAAATCATAATAAACTGCTCTATACGGTAGGACTTGATGATCTTTTAATCTTTGACTTTTCTAAAACACTCAAAGAGAACATAGAGGCAAGCAGTGACTCTTTTGAACCCATCAAAGCACATGACAGAGACGACATAAAAGATGTTGTTGAACTCTTTAAACAGTATGATCTTTCCGTTATGCCGATTATCAGTGAAAAAAATGTTTTGCTTGGGCGTATTACTTCAGATGACATCTATGATATTATCAATGAACATGCAACGGAGCAGATGTATAACTTGGCTGGTGTTGATGATGAAGCAGAAGAGGATGAAGATGTCCTTAAAGCTGGGCGAAAACGTGCTTACTGGCTTGGTATAAACCTTCTAACGGCAATTGCAGCTTCTTTAGTTATTGGACTTTTTGAAAGCACGATTAACTCTATGGTAGCACTCGCAGTCCTTATGCCAATAGTTGCTTCCATGGGTGGAAATGCAGGAACACAGACTCTGACCGTTATTGTTCGTCAGTTAGCTTTGGGTGAAATTAGCAAGGGGGATGCTTTTAGAAGTATAAAAAAAGAGGTGCTCATTTCTTTGATGAATGGTCTTCTTTTTGCAATTGTTACCGGATTTATAGCATGGGTTTGGTTTAGTATCCCTCTACTTGGGCTTGTTATTGGTCTGAGTATGATTATAAACCTCTTTATGGCCGGTTTTTTTGGTGCGATGATACCATTGGTATTGAAGCGGCTCAAAATTGACCCTGCAATCGGAAGTACTGTCATACTTACTACAATAACAGATGTTGTCGGCTTTTTTAGCTTTTTGGGCTTGGCAAAAATTATACTTTTATAAGGAACATAGAAAATGGAATTACTCATAATATTTTTTGTACTCTCCGTTGGTGTGTCGTTTATCTGTTCTGTTTTAGAATCGGTACTGCTCTCTATAAATATGTCCTATGTGGCTGTTTTGGAAAAAGAGCATCCATCTGTTGGCGCACTACTCAGACTTCAAAAAGAGAATATTAATAAATCAATTGCATCGATTTTAATTTTAAATACTATTGCGAATACTTTAGGTGCAGCAGCAGTAGGAGCACAGGCTTCAGAAGTTTTTGGAAATGATGCTGTTGTTATTGTTTCTGTTGTTCTGACTTTTGCGATTCTTTTTATATCTGAGATTATCCCAAAAACCATAGGAGCAATCTACTGGAAACAGTTAGCACCGCTTGCAGCATATTTCATTAGAATTTTTATTTGGATGACCTATCCTATTATATTGACAACACTTGCTGTAACAAATAAAATTTCGAAAGGTCAAGAAGATGCACATACGCTCACAAAAGAAGAACTTTTGGAGAGTATGCTTATGAGTGAAGATGAGGGTGTTATCGATGAAAAAGAGTCTGATGTTATTGAAAATATACTCAATCTTGACAATATAAAAGTAGCAGAGGTTTTAACACCGCGAAGTGTTGTCTTTGCGCTGGATGAAAATATGAGTGTCAAAGAGGTTATTGCCCAGCAGGAAGCAATTTTTAAATTTTCCCGTATTCCTGTTTACAATGGAAATATTGAAGATGTAACAGGCTTGATACTTACGAAGAAACTTTTTAAACAAGCGCTCTCTGATGATACAGTTTCACTCAGATCGGTAAAAAAAGATATCTTTGCGATTAATGAAAATATACCGGTAAGTAAAGCACTCGATCTGTTCATCTCTAAAAAAGAGCATATGTTTTTGGTCAAAGACAGTTATGATCAGACAGAGGGCATTTTAACCTTAGAGGATTGTGTTGAGACGATTTTAGGTGTTGAGATTATGGATGAGAGTGACACGACGGCAGATATGCGGGAGCTTGCAAAAAGAAAAATGAAGCTCAAACGCAAACTTGAAGAGGCAAAAGCCGATAAGGTTTAGGTTACTTTACATTCCTGGAATTCGTGGAATTTTACCAAGTTTTGAGTTACGACAATACCATCCCCATCCTTTTTTGAGCCAATGTCCTATGATTGGCATAGGAATCATTTTTCCACCTTTATGGTTTCTATAGACAAATGCTGCACCATCACCACTATCCATGACACATAAAATGTTTATATGCTCTTCATACCCTTTTCTCTCATCAGAGCCAAGAAGCATCTGCTTGATGTTAAAAGCCACATTTCTTGCCATTACCTCTGCAACATGTCCCTGTTTTGCTCGCCAGTCAGGTCCCTGCAGAGCAACACTGTCACCAATAGCAAAGACTCTGCATATTCCCTCTTGACTCTCAAGAGATTCATCAAAATCATGCTGTACTTCACAGTAGTCGTTGATGAGAATAAGCCCTGAATCATTAAGAGGCAAGTCACTATTTGTAAAAACATCATGACCGTTACCAGCAGGTATAAACATTGTAAAATCAGACTCAAGTTTACTCTCATCTTCAAATACAATGCCATCTTCTTCAAATTTTGTAATCTTTTTTCCAAAATGTTTTTTGATGTCAAGTTTATTAAACATAATATCCATCATTTTGAGTGCTTGTTTCCCCATTCTTGCTCCTGGTTCTGCCATTGGCGCAAAAAAGGTAAGCTCAAAATTATCACGGATGCCTAGCTTTTTGAGTTGATTGTGAACATTAAAAAGTACCTCGAAGGCTGGTCCTCCTCTTACGTTGGAAGGGTCTTTAGGATTACCGCCAAATCCCATGGCAATTTTTCCACTTCCTTTTTGTATGAGTGCATCAATTTTGTCTTTAATTTTGAGAGAATCTTCAGGAGCACCACAGATGGAGAGAAAATTTTCACTTCCTTGATGCTTCATTTTTCCGCTGCCCATCGCTACAACAAGATACTCATATTCATAAGTCTCGTTAGCACAGTAGACTTTGTTCTCTTTTGATTTGATAGCAGTCACTTCATCTATGATTAGCTCAAAACCATGTGCTTTTTGCAGATCTTTAAGAGGAACGCATATGTCTTCAAATTTGCTCTCCCCTGTTGGAATCCAGATAGATGTTGGATAGATATAAAAATAGTCACGATTTGAGATAAGTGTAACACTGAATCCTTCTTTTCTTAAAAAGATGGCAGCTTCAACACCGGCAAAACCACCACCTAAAACAAGTACTTTTTTCATGAAATATTCCTGTATAATCTAAATTTATGCAAAATATTACACTTATTGATGTTAAAACTATATTAAACTTACTAATTTTATCGTCAATTTATCTTTTGTTAATAAAATAAACTGCGAGCATACTAACAATACCGCCGACAATAATATGTATCTGCATCAGTTCATCCAAGATAAGCCATGCAGAAAAAAGAGCAAAGAGTGGGACTAAGAACATAAAAGAGCTTGTCTTCTCACTGCCAAGCTTGCCGCTTGAGATAAAAAAGATGGTCGTAGCGATGGTCTGCCCAAAAACAGCGAGATAAATCATAGCCGTCCAAAACTCTGCTCCCTGATGAAAGACAGCGAGCAAATCAGAATCTTTAGCATAGAAAAAAGTCACAGTTGTCGCGATAAGTGAAATGGTAAAACTGTAGTGAATCGGATGGATATGCTTTTGTGAGTGCTGAGAAAGAACAGTGACACCTGCCCAGATAAGTGCGCAGAGTAAAAAATAGAGATTTGAGGAGTTTAAAAAGAGTGAAAAATCATTCAACTCTAAAAGGATATAGCCACCGATGAGTCCAAGAAGCAGACCAAAGTACTGGCGTGTTTGGAGCCTGTTACGAAAGAGCATTGCTACAAGTAAAAAGGTCATAATTGGGCTGAAAGTGGTGATGATGACACTTCCTGCACCTGCGTAACCATATTTAATACCCATAAAAGAGGAGACCATAAAAGAGATGTTTAAAATGGAGCTTCCAAGAATGAATTTGAGTGAACCAAGATTGAGCTTGAAAGGGATTTTAAAATAGTAGATAATAGGTACAAAAGAGAGACTCATCAGAAAAAATCTCCAAAAGATGATGACATCCATCGGCAGGTTATAGGTAAGAATCTTCAACGCTGTCCAGCCACCGCCCCACAAGAGCATGGAGAGGACCATAAGATAGGTAAAGTGTTTTTCCTGAATGTTTTTCACAGCAGCTCTTTTTTTATCCAGTGTGAGAGTACATAGAGTCCCCAGATATGCTGCTTAAAGCTTCCCTGTGCAGCAGATTTTAGGTATTCGTCCAGCTCTTTTTCATGAAACATGCCTGTCTGCTTGTTTACCTCTTTGATGAGCGAGATTTTGCCGGAGCTGATGAGGTACTCCATATAAGGATTTGAAAAGCCCTTTTTCTTACGCGTTAGTATCTTGTTATCTATTTTGTTAGTCAGAAGTTGTTTTAACAGTGACTTTGTTTTTCCCTCTTCATATCGGAGTTTTGGGTCTATGCTAAAAACAAGTTCGGCTAACTTGTGATCTAAAAAAGGTGTGCGTGATTCGATGGAGTGAGCCATGCTTACACGGTCAAGTTTTGTCAAAAAATGCTCTGCTTGAAAGAGATTGATGTCGATGTAACTGTACCAGATGGATTCATCTGTGTGAGCAGAATGTTCAAAGCGGTCGCGATAGCTTTGAAGGTATTTGAGTGATTCGTTATCACGCACATTTTTTCGCAGTAGTAGATTTTTTTGCAGGTCAGTGAACTTATCCCCACTTGTACGAAAGAGCAGGGTATCATCAAAGACACGTTTGTACCACTCCCACTCTCGATTCTTTGAAAAATTAGAGCGGAAATATTTTTTCAGCCAGTTTTTGTGCATCAGGTTTTTGGCATTTTCGATGTCGAGATACTCGAAATATTGTCTGTAGCCTAAGAAAAGCTCATCACTTCCTTCCCCGCTCATGACAACTTTGTAGCCATCCTCTTTTATGGTCTCAAAAAGTAGATACAGAGGCACCGCTGCAGGGTCATTGAGCGGCTCGTCTAAAGCATCAAAAACCAGATCCATTGCATCTATAAAAGAGTTTTGATTTATCTCTACAGCTTTGTTTGCAACACCAAGCAGATTGGCACTCTCTTTGGCATTTTTTCGCTCATCATACTTTGCAAACTCTTTGTAACCGAGTGTATATGTTTGAAGATTTTTCCCCTCTTGCTTGGCGTAGTAGTTAATGGCGGCACTGTCGATACCCCCTGAGAGTAGAGCAGCCATCGGTGCATCACTATGAAGACGCAGAGCAATGGACTTTTCTAACAACTCTTCGAGTTTTTCTATAGCTTCATTTTTGTCAGTGATAAGGGAGGGTTTCGTCTCCAGCAGGTCATAGTAGCGTTTAACACTCACTTTTCCCTCACGCAGCGTAAGATATTCGCCTGCAGCCAGTTTTTTTATGCCTTTGTAAAAAGTATGTGGTGGAGTAGGGGCTAAAAAAGAGAGGTAACTTAGCAGAGCATCACTGTTCATCTCTTTTTTATGTAAAAAAGGTGTGAGCCCTTTTATCTCTGAAGCAAAGTAAAAAGCCTTTGTATCTTGCATAAAAAAGAGTGGTTTTTTCCCAAGTCTGTCACGAAAAAGGTAGAGGGTTTTGCCATCAAGCAGAGCTATGGCAAACATACCGCGCAGTTTTTTGACAAAATCCACACCCCATTTCAGATAGGCCGCAATGATGACTTCGGAGTCGCTCTGGGTTTGAAAATCAAAAGAGAGTTGTTCACGCAACTCTTTGAAATTGTATATTTCACCATTAAAAGAGAGTAGAATCTCTTTATGCTGCAGGGGTTGATGCGCTCTTGCGTGAGCATCTGTGATGCTGAGTCTTTGATGGGCAAAAAAGAGATTTTTTTTCTGCTCAATTCCGCAGTAATCGGGTCCGCGATGCGCAAGACGAGAGAGTGCATACTTTGCCTGCTGTTCATTGTATTCGCCCAAAATTCCAAAGATGGCACACATTATTTGTAAAACCCTACAGTAATATCATCGTTTAAATAATCCTCACGCAGGAGCAGCTTTTTGACATTGAGCTCTTTTGCAAATTGTTCAATTTTATCTTTTGAGAGGTAATTATACGTTTCTGATTTGTCTTCTCCGCAGAGAATGTTAAAGATAAAAGCTTTTTTAGAGGCTTTGTAGCAGTTTTGAATAAAGAGTGTTGTTTCAAAAGCTGTGAGCACATTCATTGCTCCGCTGCAGACAATAAAATCACTCACAGGCAGTTGCGTGTTTGTTATATCTGCCTGTAAAATCTCCTGTGCTGTTTTTTCTTTGGCGATGGAGCACATGGCATCAACCGAGTCTATGCCGATGTACTTTTTAGGAAGATTACCGCTGTTTTGCAAATAAATATAAAAATCGCCAAAACCACATCCCGCATCGACAATGTTCTCTTCACACAGCAGATCGGGAAGCAGTTCATAAAGAATCTCAAAACGAATCTGCTGATGGGCGTAACTCAGCCAGCAGACACCTGCAGGAGTAATACCGTGTTTTTTGATGGCATTCTTATAAAAAACTTCACTTTCAATACGCGGCATACTACTCCTT
>JALVXQ010000172.1 GCA_027038255.1 Sulfurimonas sp.
GGTCAGGTGTACGACGATCTCTGTCTCAAATCTCTCTTCTTTATGTTTGCCGCTACCCATAACGCCTCCAGAACAACTCCACATTATTTGGTTCAATTATAGCTTACATTATTTAAAATGGATACGAAAGAGGATTAACATAAAAAGGACAAAATCACACCGATTTCCTGCCAAAAGCCCATAAATAGGGGCTTTGTCGGTATCTCTGGTCTGTAGCCCGACGTGCGGTTTTATAGTTTTTTAAGCGGTGCACAGCTATACTTCCGGTATCATACACGCTGATTCCTCTGGTATTGGGCAGGTTGCCACTCTACTATGGTCAGCTTTTTTATGCCCATATTTTTTTATGTATGGCTCCCTTCTTTGCAACTGTCAGACAAGGGTTTACAAGGAGGTACAACCATGGTTATCAATGTCAAAAATGAAACCGGCGGTTTCGAGGTCATTGGCTCCAGAGGTGCCGGTGAGATCATCCGCAAAAAGATGAAAAAAGAGCTCGACAAAGGCAATACAGTTACATTGGATTTCGTTGGGGTAGAGCAGGTCACGCAATCTTTCATCGATGAGTTCTTTGGGATCTTCATCAGAGCTTTTGGTATGGAGTACATCAGAGGAAAAGTACTGCTTGTCAACGAAACACAAGGTATCAAAGATACGATCAACTTCGTGATCAAATACTCCAAAGAGATGGTGGCTTAAAAAAAGTCTTCATCCTCTTCGTCATCCAGTTTCCACAAATACTCTCTTTTAAAATAGTCCATATCGTAGTTGATATTTGCCTCGAAGAACTCGAATGCCACCACGACACCTTTCCATGGATTTTCAAGCTTTTTGGCAACAAACTTTCCATTGTCGTACCGAAGCAGTGTGTCATTTGAGATGATGACAAACCGCCCACCGGTCATCTTCAATATCTCAAACATTGCGTAGAGTCCATACCCTGCATTTTTGGCTTGATTATACATCTTTCGCTCTGTAGAGGTAACGCCTTTTTCGAGAGCTTTTTGGATAGCTTCTATCTCTGTCTCAATATTATTGTAGTTCAAGCGCATGTTTTTTAAAAATGCAACGCCCCTGTCGGCTACGACAAACTGTATCTTTCTGTTGGTCGGATAGTATTGTGCCATAGTATAGCCACCTACAGGTGAGTGGGCGTGATCGGCGACATTGTTCATCAGCTCCAGGAAAAGATACTGAAGATAGTGTTTGAGATCGCGGATATCCTCTTCGTTCAGCTGTGTAAAGTTTTGCAGCATGATGTTTGTAATATGTGTAGAGATCTCCTCCAAGCCCATTCTACTATTTTCTATCTTCTCTATGGGGCTGTAGGTTTTGTTGGGGGTATGGTTTTGTATGATCATATTGCGCAGGTAGTCGTTGTCTGTCTGGACTTCTATCTGCCTGTCCACCTGGTAGGCACGCAGCATCCCGATAAATATCGGTTCAATCCAATCAAAGCCGGAAAAGGTGGCATTGTCTTCTTGGAACAGATGCATATATGACTCAATGTTGGACATCGTAACTCTTGGCATAGGACTCCTTTCTATGTGTTTATATATTGTCCTATTGGGACACAGTTCATACCATCGCTTTTTTACTGAAACTGTCTAAAAGTTTGTCTAAACTCGCCTTAGTTTGTCTAATTTGCCAGTGCTCTTTACGTGAACTTCCTACTCTTTCGATGGTGCAGGCAAGCAGGTCTTTGGTCTCAAATCTCTCTTCTTTATGTTTGCTCATTTTGTTTCACGCTCTTTTACATTCCAGTGTCCGCTCTTCAAACTGCCCACCCGTTCGACTCTGCCTTCTTCCTTGAGTTTGGCAATGTCCCGCTTGATGGTCTTGTCACTGACATCGCAGGCGTATGCAAGCTGCTCTATGGTGACGGCACTGTTCTCCTGCATCAATCTTATGATCTTCTCTTGTCTGTTTATTGGGACATTTTTAGGGACAGTTTTTGGGACATCTCTCTCTGCTGCCAACTCCTCTTCACAGCTGCGCAGGATGGCTTGAAGCATAAACGCCACAAACGGTGTGCTCTCTCCGGCACTCCCTGCTGCCTCCAATGCGTCATAGTAACCCTGCTGGCTCTCCTTGATGACGCTCTCTATGGGAATAGCGGAAAAGATGGACTTCCAGTCATAAAGTATCAGACTCTGCCAGAGCCTGCCTATGCGTCCGTTACCGTCTTCGAACGGGTGGATGAACTCGAACTCGTAGTGAAAGACGGAGCTTTTGATAAGCGGGTGAATGTCGGTACTCGAGAGCCAGTCAAACAGATCGCCCATCAGCTGGGGTACTCTGTCGTAT
>JALVXQ010000173.1 GCA_027038255.1 Sulfurimonas sp.
TTTCCAAGTTTTTTGGGCTGTGTCTTTGTCAAAGGTTGGGTTATTTTTTGCGTTATAGGGTAGTCCATTATGATCGGATTTAATCTCTATCTTTTTGGGTGTAGTCCAAAGTAGTACGTTTGTGTAGTTCTCTCTAATATGCTCTATGAATGTCTTTAAATCTTCATCGTTCTTTTTGATGTGGAACGTAATCTCTGTGACTTTTCTGCGCACCTTTTTTTCATCAAACGAGACTTTTAAATCTGTATATTTGTTGATGTCTTGCTCTGCTCTTTGGAGTACATTTCGCTTAAAATCTGCATAAGTTCTTAAGCTTTTAGGGACTTTCAAAATCTCCATAAGTTCCTCTGTTTGAAACTTGCGTACACCGAATTTACTATACTCTTTTAGCAGTAGATATACACGCTTAGAATAGCTTGATTTCATTGGTAACAGGTGTCTAACGTCACCCAGTATCATTCTGCCTTGTATATCCACAAGATAGGGCTTTAATCGCTTATCAAAACGGCAAGTAATCAAGCCGTTTTCATACTCAAACATAGAGAACCAATTAACAATAGTCCACCCGTTATCACCCTTTGGCAGTTCTAAAGGCTTGGACATTAAGCCCTTAACTGTGGCTTTTAGTTGTGTACTGTTCCACTCTCTCTCTGTTTTAATCTCTAATTCTTGCATGGAGAACTCATAGTCCTTGAAGTCTTTATCGTCCTTATGTATCGCTGTTAGCAGTACTAAAACGATATCTATTTCATTCTTTGTCAGAGCATATCTAGCATTGATGATAATAGATTGCTGTCGTGCATAGTTACGTTCTGTCAAGTCAGTTGTTTCTTCGTTTGCATAAGCTTGAATTTCGGAGATTGATACTTTTCTTTTTGCCATGTATGACCTTTTATCTGCTTAGTATGATATATTGTATATTACTCATATTATACAGATAAAAACTCATAGTAAACTTATATATGAGTAAAAATTATTTAGCACATATATAACGGATAAAAACTCATATTTCACGGATAAAAACTCATATATAACGGATAAAAACTCATATATAACTCTGTAAACGACGGTCTAGAGGGCTCTAGCGGAGACCTCACAGCTTCTTACAGCTCTTACAGCTAAAGACTTGTAGCTTAGGAAGAATTTCGCAAGCTCAATCTCTTCTATTTAGTAACGTCTTGCAGACAGCAAAATAGGGCGATTAAAAATCGCGTTAATAAATATCTCCTATGGTCGATATTCTAAAAGAGCAAGAACGGCTTTTAAGTGAGAGTGCGTTTCACTTCCTCAACCTCGTATGCAAATATTGTCTGTTCTAAGTTTCTGTGATTTTAGTTTGTGCTGCCAAAGCTATCAACTGTTTAGCTGTCGCTCTGTAGCTTGAATATTGCTATATAACCACGATTTGCGATTAAGCAAATGTGGGGACAAGGAACGCGTCAGGGATTGAGTAAAAATTATAGTTTTCTTAGGGGCTAGAATGGATTTTAAGCCGTTTTAATCGTTTTTTGGTGGAAATGTACGGCTAAATAACTTAAAGGGCTTATTTTGGCTTGTGTGATATAATTCTTTTGTTGTGTCTCTTTGAGGCATCTAACGATTGTTTAGCCTACTTTTGAAGTAGGCTATGTTTCTCCCCATACGTTGCGTCACTTCTACATTTCACTCAATGTTTTTGTATTTCGGTAAATTGAATACATGCCAATAGATATTATTATCACGAGAGCGATTAATACAAATGTTCGTGCTTCCATCTCATATCTCCTTTTCTAAATATTTTTTTTGTGTGCAACTTTTCTTATTCCAACTTTACCACCATTTTGCTTTAGGGCAAAATGGTTATGTGTATAGTTATATTCATAGTTATGTGACCATAACTATGAATATAACATTTTTTGCAAAAATGTTAAGCTACGCAAAAGCCCTATTTAAGGGGGCTTTCGCTTCGCATTGACGACGACGCACAGCGTCAGGGGGGCATTGGACAAAGTCCAATTAGATACGTTTTTTTTGCTATCGCAACAAAGTATTTTTATTCAGCCCTGGACGGACTAAATAACCGTTTTTTTCTTGCCTTGTTCCGTGTGTCACAGAGCTAAAAAAACTAAATACTTTAACAAAAACGTATCTAATTGCACTTTGCAATGCCCCCCTCTCCACTGCGTTTCGCGACTACGTCTTGACCTCCATTAAGCAAGCTTAATTTCGCAAAAGCCCACGCCTCCTCTCCGATACGGGCATTCTGATGTGGGCTTTTTTGACCTCAATGACATTCGTCATTTCGCGTTGCTATCGCCCCCCATAC